>UQPQ01000028.1 GCA_900542985.1 uncultured Bacteroides sp. | reverse complement strand
GACAAGCCCATTGGCAGAATTAAGTATGCACTAAATTAATTCCGCCAACAGGTTAAATTTAGAAAGAAGAAGATTGTTTACTCCGGAAAAGTGTTCTATTTCACCGTATTTTGGTCAATTTGAAAAATGGTGAAGTCTATTTTGTAAAAACGGAGTGTAATGAGAGAAGTGGCAAATGGATTTAGTAAGAGAGATAGGACAAAAAACAAAATATCCTTTTAATCGTTGTATCTTTGCACACTGTCTAAGTTTTATTGTGGAAAATAATTATGAATAAAGGTAATCTTGTATTTTGTAATCGGGAAGAAGCTGTTTCGCGTATGAACCTGTGGGGGAGCGAACGGCGCAGTTTCTTTTTTCTGATAGATTTCGACGGAGAAAAGTGTTTGGTGGAAGAAACATCGAAGCTTTCTTCGGAAGACCTCTTGTTTGTATTTCCCGATGTAGCGAATGTAAAAGATAAAGTCACACCTTTCCCAGATTTATTCGACTGGCAGGCTTTTCCTCAGTCGTTTGAAGAATATTCCAGATCGTTCGATATAGTTTACCGCAATTTATACGGAGGCAATTCTTTTCTGACCAATTTGACCTGTGCGACTCCGGTCCGCACCAACCTGACGCTCCGGCAAGTGTTCGATCATGCACGGGCAAAGTATAAACTTTGGGTAAAAGATTCCTTTACTGTTTTTTCTCCCGAGACCTTTGTCCGCATAAAAGACGGGTTTATATATTCATACCCCATGAAAGGCACTATCGATGCCACTTTGCCTCATGCCCGCGAGAAGTTGCTGGGCGATGAGAAAGAAACCGCCGAGCATGCTACTATTACCGATTTAATTCGCAATGACCTGAGTCAGGTGGCCACAGAAGTTACCGTGACGCGTTATCGCTATCTGGAAAAACTCATTACTCATCGGAGTACGCTGCTTCAGATGAGTTCGGAGATACGCGGCAGACTGCCCGAAGACTATCGCGGTCGTTTGGGCGAACTGTTCTTTTGTATGCTTCCGGCCGGCTCCATTACCGGTGCCCCCAAGAAGAAGACTGTAGAAATTATCCGTGAGGCAGAGACTTATCACCGTGGCTTTTATACCGGTGTGATGGGGTATTTTGATGGTGATAATCTGGATAGTGCAGTCTTGATTCGTTTCTTGGAGCAGACAGAACAAGGCATGGTATACAAAAGCGGTGGGGGCATTACTTTTAAGAGTGATGTACGGAGTGAATATGAAGAAATGAAACAGAAAGTATATGTACCGATTTATTGAAACACTCTGTATAGAGAACGGAGAACTGAAAAATGTAGAATACCACAATCGCCGTATGAATGAAACACGGCGTTTCTTTTGGAATGATTCCCCTTTGCTGGATGTGCGGAACTTTGTCAATCCGGAGGGGTATGAAGAGCGTACCCGTTGCAGACTGGTGTATGGCCACGAGATAGAGTCGGTGGAATATTTTCCTTATACAATACGTCCGGTTTCCTCACTGAAACTTATTCAGGATGAAACGATAGACTACCGTTTCAAATGGGCAGACCGTTCGGTACTCGACCGTCTGTTTGCACAACGGGAACAGGCCGACGATGTCCTGATTGTGCGGCACGGATTCCTCACAGATACCTCCATTGCCAATATTGCTTTGTGGAATGGACGGGAATGGCATACTCCTTCTTTCCCTCTGCTGAACGGAACGCACCGGCAGCGCCTGCTCAATGAAGGCCTTGTAACAGAATATACGATAAAAGCCGGTCAGCTGGCAGATTATACCCATATCCGTCTGTTCAATGCAATGATTGAATTTGGAGAATTGGAATTGTCTGTTGAAAATGTTCTAGAGTAATTGTTGCCATAAAATAAAAGGTGAAAGGACAAAGGTAATATAACTTCTTGTGAACGTTTGTGTACTGTATCCGACGACGTCGGCTGCATAATCGGCGATGTCGTTTCCGCAGTCAGCGCTGTCGGCTGTATAGCCGGTGCCGTCGGATATACGTCTGGAATTGATTTGCTGAAATATGTCGGCAACAGGGTGAAACAACCCTTATGTGAAGGGTGAGGAGAGGGGTTTCGCCCTATTGTATAAACAGACTTTGCAATAAAATGAAGCCAGTCTCCTTTTTTTCTTAAAAAAGCTATATATTTGCATCGCAAAACAGGAAATTAAGATATTAAAACATAAAGATATGCTTACTATTAAACAAATTACAGAAGATACCGAGAAGGTAATTCGCGGATTGGAGAAGAAGCATTTTGCAAATGCAAAAGAAACCATTGCACAAGTGCTTGAGCTGAATGACAGAAGACGCAATGCGCAAAATCAGTTGGACAGAAACCTTGCAGAAGTAAACTCCATCTCGAAGAGCATCGGTATGCTGATGAAAGAAGGCAAAAAAGAAGAAGCCGAAGCTGCCAAAGCTCGTGTAGCTGAAATCAAGGAAGTAAGCAAAGGTTTGCAGGCAGAAATGGATAAGGCTGCAGAAGATATGCAGAATGTATTGTATACCATTCCTAATGTGCCTTACGACAGTGTACCCGAAGGAACAGGTGCCGAAGACAATGTGGTAGAAAAAATGGGAGGAATGGAAACTGAACTTCCGAAAGACGCTCTGCCTCACTGGGAACTGGCAAAGAAATACGATTTGATAGATTTCGATTTGGGTGTGAAGATTACCGGTGCAGGTTTCCCTGTATATAAAGGTAAAGGTGCTCGCTTGCAGCGTGCGTTGATTAATTTCTTCCTCGATGAGGCTCGTGCTGCAGGTTACGAAGAAATTATGCCTCCTACAGTAGTGAATGCTGCTTCTGGTTACGGCACAGGTCAGTTGCCCGACAAGGAAGGTCAGATGTATCACTGCAATTTGGATGATCTGTATCTTATCCCTACTGCAGAAGTACCTGTAACAAACATCTACCGTGATGTGATTCTGGATGAAAAGCAGTTGCCTATCAAGAATTGTGCCTATACACAGTGTTTCCGTCGTGAAGCAGGTTCTTATGGTAAGGATGTACGTGGTTTGAACCGTTTACACGAATTCTCTAAAGTAGAGTTGGTTCGTATCGATAAACCGGAACATTCTAAACAGTCTCATCAGGAAATGTTGGATCATGTAGAAGGCTTGCTGAAGAAACTGGAATTGCCGTATCGTATTCTCCGTCTGTGCGGTGGTGATATGAGCTTTACAGCTGCGTTGTGCTTCGACTTCGAAGTATATTCGGAAGCACAGAAACGCTGGTTGGAAGTAAGTTCTGTTTCTAACTTCGATACTTATCAGGCTAACCGCTTGAAATGCCGTTATCGTAATGCTGACAAGAAAACTGAGCTTTGTCATACATTGAACGGCTCTGCATTGGCATTGCCTCGTATTGTAGCAGCTCTGCTTGAAAACAACCAGATTCCGGAAGGCATCCGCATACCGAAAGCACTGGTTCCGTACTGCGGCTTTGACATAATTGACTAAGATAGAAATCCTGATATTTTGAAGACAGAATAAGTCCGGTTGTTTCTTTTGGGAAATGCTGATGCATGGCCAGAAGAAACAATCGGATTTTTCTTTTTCTTTTCTGTCCGATTATAATTTTTTTGTTAAAATAATCATGGTTTCATGTACGCTTTTCAAAAGAAATGCTTACTTTTGCAGTGCGTTATAAGGAGGGGTGCAAAAGAGTTTTATATTCTTCCTTTATTTTATGCGAGCGTTTATAAAGTTTATTATAAAACCTTTAAAATTTAACTAAGATGATTAAAGTAGGTATTAACGGTTTCGGTCGTATCGGCCGTTTCGTATTCCGTGCAGCTCAGAAAAGAAACGATATCCAGATCGTAGGTATTAACGACTTGTGCCCAGTAGATTACTTGGCTTACATGTTGAAATATGATACAATGCACGGTCAGTTCGACGGTACTATCGAAGCAGACGTTGAAAACAGCAAATTGATCGTTAACGGTAAAGAAATCCGTGTAACAGCTTGCAAAGATCCTAAAGAATTGGCTTGGGATGCAGTAGGTGCTGAATACGTAGTAGAATCTACTGGTTTGTTCTTGACTAAAGAAAAAGCTCAGGCTCACCTTGAAGCTGGTGCTAAATATGTTGTAATGTCAGCTCCTTCTAAAGATGACACTCCGATGTTCGTATGCGGTGTAAACGAAAAGACTTACGTTAAAGGTACTCAGTTCGTTTCTAACGCTTCTTGTACTACTAACTGCTTGGCTCCTATCGCTAAGGTTTTGAACGACAAATGGGGTATCACTGACGGTTTGATGACTACAGTTCACTCTACAACTGCTACTCAGAAAACAGTTGACGGTCCTTCTATGAAAGACTGGAGAGGTGGTCGTGCTGCTTCTGGTAACATCATCCCTTCTTCTACTGGTGCTGCTAAAGCTGTAGGTAAAGTTATCCCTGAATTGAACGGTAAATTGACTGGTATGTCAATGCGTGTTCCGACTTTGGACGTTTCTGTAGTTGACTTGACAGTTAACTTGGCTAAACCGGCTACTTACGCTGAAATCTGCGCTGCAATGAAAGAAGCTTCTGAAGGCGAATTGAAGGGTATCCTGGGTTACACTGAAGATGCAGTTGTTTCTTCTGACTTCTTGGGTGACACTCACACTTCTATCTTCGATGCTAAAGCTGGTATCGCTTTGACTGATACTTTCGTTAAAGTTGTTTCTTGGTATGACAACGAAATCGGTTACTCTAACAAAGTATTGGATTTGATCGCTCACATGGCTTCTGTAAACTGCTAATCAGTTCTTACAACCATATAAGCAAAGCCACCGGAATTTCCGGTGGCTTTTTTTGTTGTTATATTTATCAGCAGCAATGTGGTTCGTTGCAGATATACGGGGAAGCTTCGCATTCTATCGTGATATGCTGGATGTTCATTTCATGCATTTTGTGTCTTAGCTGCTGTTTGATGTTTTCCATCTGTCTGATATCTTCCAATACAATGTGTACGGTGGCCGCATTTTCTGTAGTACTTATTGCCCATATGTGCAGATGGTGCCAGCTTTGTATGCCAGGAATATTGGAAATCATCTTTTCTATTTCATTTATATGGATGCTGCTTGGTACTGCATCAAGCGAAAGGCACATGCTTTCTTTCAGAAGTCGCCATGTAGAAAGCAGGATGATGAGTGCAATAAGTAAGCTGATAAAGGTGTCTATCAGCGTAAAACCGGTATAAATGATGATAAGGCCGGATATCACTACACCGACAGAAACCAGTGTGTCCATGGCCATGTGCAGGAAAGCTCCCCGTACATTAAGATCGTGCTTTTGTTTTTTCATCAGCAGCCAGGCTGTAATGCCGTTTACTATAATGCCGGCACCGGCAGTCCATGATATCGCTTCTCCTGATATTTGTTCAGGATTTCTTAATTTGTAAATACTTTCTATCAGTATACCTCCGACTGCGATAAGTAAGATAATGGCATTGGTCAGGGATACTAATATGGTGCTTTTCTTATATCCATAGGTAAAATGCCGGTTACTCCGGTGTCTGGCTATTCGGAAGGCAAATAAAGACAGAAGCAGGCTGAATACATCGCTTAGGTTATGACCGGCATCCGACAATAGACCGAGAGAGTGATATATAAATCCTATTCCGGCTTCCACAACAACAAAAGATAAATTTAGAATGATGCAGATAATAAAGATAGAGTTGAGGGATGTAACGGGATGACTGTGCTGGTGTGAATGATGAGATTTCATATCTTTTTATTTTAAAAGTTTCAGACAAAAGTATAGTTGTTACGTCATATAACCATGTTGTTGAGCCTTGAAAAAAGGGAGATGATGTCTGTTTGCAACTCGGTTGCAATTAAAAGCATTGTTTTGTATTAAAAAAAGTAAAAAAAGAAGGCATAAATGAATGAAATTAAGCGATTTGTATTTACTTTGATAATGTTTAAAAATAAAAAATTAAAACTATGAACGAATTACTTGCAAAAATTAAGGAATTGAATGCTGCGTTGGTTGCAGATGCAGAACAGCAGATTGAAAAAGGTAACAAGGCTGCTGGTACTCGCGCACGCAAGGCATCTTTGGAATTGGAAAAAGTGTTGAAAGAATTTAGAAAAGCTTCTTTGGAAGAATCAAAAAAATAACATTTTCCCAATATTAGGAAGAGATTGTATCGTTGATGAATGATGCAATCTCTTTCTTTTTTTGTGGGGCTTTATATTAAGAGAATATTTTTTTATGTCCATACATACTCTATTCTCGATTTAAAGGTTTATCTTTGTCCACTACTTTTAAATTTTATACAAAGCAATGAAGAAATTTATGTTTTTGGCAACTGCCGGTTTGTTGGCACTTGCTTCATGTCAGGAAAAAGCAGGCTATACCATCAAAGGTACTGCAGAAGGTGTAGCAGATGGTGAAACTGTATTTTTGCAGGATTATGTAGATGGTAATTTTGTAAAGAAGGATTCAGCTGTAGTTAAAGCGGGTGCTTTCGAGTTTAAGGGTACTCCCGACTCTGTAACAGTAAGCCGTTACGTAACTTGTTGGTCTAACAACCAGCGCATGATGACTATGGTGTTCCTTGAAAATGGAGTAATCAATGTAAACTTGGCTCCAAAGGGAGAAAGCACTGTTGCTGGTACTTTGTGCAATGACGCTTATCAGAAATTTATGGGAGAATATGGTGCATTGAGCAAAGAGATGAGAGAAATGTACCGTAAATCAATGGCAGATTCTACACTGACTGATGCACAGCGTGAAGAAATAATGAAAGAACTGGATAAGAAAGATAGTCTTGGAATGGAGATGGTTCTCAATGCAATGGCTTCAAATATTGACAATGCAATGGGAGTATACATGTTGGCTTCTTATGGATCATCTTTCCCTGCAGAAAAGGTAGAACCTCTGTTGGATAAGGTGCCAGCTGCTTTCAGTAATAATGAAAAAGTGGTAGAATTGAAAAACTATTTCAGTGTATTGAAGAAAACTGCAGTTGGACAGAAATTCACAGACTTCTCAATGAACACTCCGGAAGGACAGACTGTGAAGTTGTCTGACTTCATCTCTCAGAATAAATATACATTGATTGATTTCTGGGCAAGCTGGTGTGGTCCTTGCCGTCGAGAAATGCCGGTTGTTGTAGAAGCTTATAAAAACTTTAAAGCTAAAGGTTTTGGCATTGTAGGTGTTTCTTTGGATGAAGATTTGGATAAATGGAAGAAAGCAATCACTGACTTGAATATTACTTGGCCTCAAATGTCTGACTTGAAAGGTTGGCAGTGCGAAGGTGCTAAGTTGTATGGGGTACGTGGTATTCCGGCTACTGTATTGGTAGACCAGGAAGGTACTATTGTAGCACGTGATTTGCGTGGTGATGATTTGGGTAAGAAATTAGGAGAATTGATGAAATAATCAATAGAATATTTCTGTAAGAAGCTGGATTGAACGAAAGTTCAATTCAGCTTTTTTTGTTTGTATGTGTTTTGTTGGTCATCTTTTTAAGGAAGGGGAGTATTTTCTTTTAAGAGTTTGATTGATAGCGTCTTGTAAGAATGGGTAAGAGAGTATTTGTAGTAGAAGTGATATTAGTTGAATATTAATAAAGGTTAAATTGTAATTTATTTGAAGTGTATGAAGAACAAAAAGGACAAGTCTGGTGTTATATACATGTTTTTCATAGTAATAGATTTATAAACAAAATTTGTGCTTGTGAAAGTATGAATTTACAGGACAAAAGAGTTTGTCTTGAAAAAAGAAGAGACTGCCTTTCCCCTGCAGTCTCTTTTCTTTTATAATAATTCTTTTTATAAGGCTATGTCTTGGTACAAGAATCGTTTGATACTCTTCTTAGCCGTTTTCTCAAACTCTTCTGGGTATAATTTGACTCGTGTTATCTGGCAATAGGCAGGTAACACTTTATTGAGTTCTATTCTGTTGTTTTCGATAGCTTCTTCCAATTGTTTTGTATTGAACCCTTGTGTATATGCTTCTTCGTTGTCTGCATATACTAAAGCTATAAGCTTATCACCAGAAAGAATTACGAGAGATTCGTTTACAAAAGGCATATTGTTAAGTCGAGCTTCTATTTCTTCAGGATAGATGTTCTGTCCGGAAGCTGTCAGAAGCATGTTCTTGCAACGTCCTTTGATAAAAATATTTCCTTCCTTATCTTTAATAGCCATATCACCGGTATGTAACCATCCGTCTTTATCGATAGTTTGTGCCGTAGCTTCTTCGTTCTTGTAATATCCCAACATTACATTGGCCCCTTTGCATACAAGTTCTCCTGGTATTTTTTCTGGATCGGATGACAATACGCGAGTTTCCATATTGGCTACAGTTTTGCCACAGGAGGTATAAAGAATTTCATCCCATCGGCTGTGGCAGATGAGAGGAGCGCATTCGGTCATGCCATAGGCTATGGTATATGGGAAATTGATTTTTCTAAGAAAGGCTTCTACTTCGGGATTGAAAGGAGCGCCTCCTACTACAATTTCAATAAAGTTACCTCCAAATACCTCCATCGCCTGTTGGCGGATTTGTTCTTTGATACGATCACTGATGATAGGTAATTTCAGTAAAAGTTTTCCCATTCGGTTGTCTACTTTAGGGAGAATGTTTTTCTTGAAAATCTTTTCTACAATCAGAGGAACGCATGCTATGACACGTGGGCGGATCTCTGCAAATGATTCTGCAATGATTTTAGGACTTGGCATACGTGTCAGGAACCAAAGGTGAGCGCCTACTGTCATTCCATACAGGAAATCGAATACCAGGCCGAAGATGTGTCCTAACGGAAGCATGGAAACGATTCTGTCACCCGGTTTCAATCCTACTTTATCGTGGATGTGGATAATATTAGATAGGATGCTGCGATAAGGAAGCATTACCCCTTTGGAGTATCCGGTTGTTCCTGATGTGTAATTGATTACAGCAAGTTCTTCCGGTAACTCTCTTCGGTAATTAACCTGTTCGGCACGGAAGCGGCACGGATAGCGTTTACCGAATTCTTCGTTTAAATGTTCACGTATGTAACTAAGTTCTTTAGAGCGGGAAACCACTAAATCGAAATTTTTCAATTCAATGATTCCGTCTAAATGAGGCATAGCTGCTTCGTTGAAGTTTTCCCACACCTGATCACCCACAAATAACATACGTGCTTCCGAGTGGTTGACGATATTATGTACGTTATCGGCTTTAAACTCATGCAGGATAGGAACGGCTACGGCTCCGTAAGTGATAATACCTAAGAAAGTTGCTGTCCAATTGGCACTATTACGTCCACAAAGTGCTATTTTATCTCCAGGCTTAATGCCTATATGTTCAAATAAGATATGTAGCTTTTCTATTTTGCGTGCTACATCCTTGTATTGCAACGTGATTCCTTTGTAATCTGTAAGCGCATCCTGATTCCAATTATTGCGGATGCTTTGTTCGATAAGCTCTATAAAACTATTTTGTATTTCCATTGTTGTTTTGCACACTAAGCGTGTAAGTGTGCGCAAAAGTACAAAAACTTCTGAGAATGCTTTATATCAAGTCTATTTTATTTTACAGTAATATCCGCATACTAAAGGATATTTGATATATTTGCGGAAAATAATACCTCAATTTATGTTGATATATAATACTACTTATCATGTGCAGATAAACGATGCACGCAATTTTGTGATTTGGTTGAATGAATGTTATATTCCTGCAGTAGAGAAGTCGGGTGAATTGCATAATCCTCGTATTTTGCGTATATTGAGCCATAAGGAACAGGACAGCGAGTGTTTTTCGTTGCAGTGGGAAGTAGAAGACAGTGCAGCTCTTCATCGTTGGCATACAAAACAAGGTGCTCATTTGAACGAGGAAATGATAAAACTTTTTAAAGATAAAGTGATTGGATTTCCTACATTAATGGAGGTTATCAAGTGATTTGTCCGGTAAAAGAAAAGATAATTCTGGGTATCGATCCAGGTACGAATATTATGGGTTATGGAGTGCTGAAGGTGACTGGCACTAAACCTGAAGTCTTAAGTTTGGGAGTTATTGACTTGCGCCGTTGTTCAGACTCTTATCTGAAATTAAAACATATTTACGAGAGAGTACAAGGAATAATATCATCGTATCTTCCCGATGAGTTGGCCATTGAGGCTCCTTTTTTTGGAAAGAATGTACAGTCCATGCTGAAGTTGGGACGTGCACAAGGCGTAGCCATTGTAGCTGCTTTGTGTCGGGATATTCCTGTGACAGAGTATGCTCCCTTGAAAATTAAAATGGCAATTACAGGAAATGGTCAGGCAACCAAAGAGCAAGTTGCCGATATGCTGAAACGTATGCTTCATATACCCGATTCAGAAATAGGACCTTTTATGGACGCTACGGATGCTTTAGGTGCGGCCTATTGTCATTATTTACAGATGGGGCGTCCTGCTATACAGCAAAAATATTCAAGCTGGAAAGATTATATAGCAAAGAATCCGGAAAAAGTGAAATAAATACATGCAATTATGAAAATAAGGTGTTTTATCGCTATGTCAATGCTTGCACTGTGTGGCTGTAATCATTCTCATCAGAAAGCGTATAGTTCTTTTGATGAATATCCTTTTTTTGAGGGAAAGTGGGAGGAAATGGCTTATTCTCCTTCTGAGACAAAATTTGCACTTTGGGCTCCGACTGCACAAGAGGTACGTGTGCTTCTTTATGAAGAGGGACAAGGTGGATCTTCTTATAGGATGATTCCGATGGAAGCCGTAAATGATGGAATGTGGGAGACTGTAGTAAACGAAAATCTGGCAGGGAAATTCTATACTTTTAATGTAAAGATAGACGATGTATGGCAGGGAGATACTCCGGGAGTAATGGCTAAAGCTGTAGGCGTAAATGGAGACCGTGCTGCTATTTTGGATTTGGATAGTACTGATCCGGAAGGGTGGAAACAAGATGTTCGTCCTTCGTTGAAGAGTTTTGCCGATATCATGATTTATGAAATGCATCATCGTGATTTTTCCATTGATACTGTAGCCGGTATCCGCAACCGTGGTAAGTTTCTTGCATTGACAGAAGAAGGCACACATACATTTCTGGGAGAGAAAACTGGTATCGACCATTTAAAAGAATTAGGTATTACTCATGTACATTTACTTCCTTCGTTCGATTTTTCTTCTGTAGATGAAACAAAACTGGAAAAGCCGCAGTATAATTGGGGATACGATCCGAAGAATTATAATGTGCCAGATGGTTCCTATTCTACAGATCCTTATCGTCCGGAGGTGCGTATTCGTGAGTTCAAGCAAATGGTAATGGCTCTGCACAAAGCCGGAATCCGTGTGATTATGGATGTAGTATACAATCATACGGCGTTGACGAAAGGCAGTAACTTTGAACGTACAGTACCAGGTTATTTCTATCGGACAGATGAAGAAGGTAAATTTGCCAATGCTTCGGGATGTGGTAATGAAACCGCAAGTGACCGGGCTATGATGCGTAAATATATGGTAGAGTCTGTCGTATATTGGGCGACAGAATATCATATTGATGGTTTTCGTTTCGACTTGATGGGTATTCACGATATTGAGACAATGAAAGCAATTCGTGCCGCCCTTGATAAGGTTGATCCTACTATTTATATATATGGTGAAGGATGGGCCGCAGGAAAGCCACAATTGCCGGAGGATCAGCTGGCAATGAAGAACAATACTTATCAGATGCCTGGTATAGCTGCTTTTAGTGATGAATATCGTGATAGTTTGCGCGGAGCTTGGGGGGACGATTCAAAAGGTGCTTTTGTGATAGGAAAACCTGGGCATGAAGCGGGCATTAAATTTGGAATTGTAGGTGGAGTGAAACATCCTCAGGTTAATACAGATTCGGTGCATCGTGTACCGAAGATATGGGCTAACCAACCTACTCAGTTTATCAGTTATGTAAGTTGCCATGACGATTTATGTCTGACTGACCGCTTGAAGACAACTCTGCCCAAAGCCTCTTTGCAAGAACTGCGTACATTGCAGAAACTGGCAGAAACTGCAGTCTTTACTTCTCAAGGTGTACCCTTTATCTTTGCAGGAGATGAGGTGTTGCGAGACAAGAAAGGAGTTGCCAATTCCTATAATAGTCCGGATGAGATTAATGCAATTGATTGGCGCAATAAGACTCACAATCGGGAGGTCTTCGATTATATAAAAGAATTGATAGCCATGCGTAAGGCGCATCCGGCTTTCCGTATGGGAGATGCCGACCTTATCCGGAAGCATTTGGAGTTTATTCCGGTACAGGCAACCAATGTGGTAGCTTTCTGTCTGAAAGGTAATCCTTGTGGGGATTCCTGGAGAAATACTGTTGTTGTGCTGAATGCACGTACAGAGCCGATTACGGTAACTGTACCAGAAGGCTTATACCGGATTGTATGCAAAGATGGAAAGATTGATTTGAAGAACGGTTTCGGACATGCCAATGGAGGTAAACTGACAGTAGGTCCGCGTTCTGCAATGATTGCTCATCAGTAATTAAATGGAATAGTTTATGATGGAAAAAGAATCTGTGAATACTGAATTGGTTGTTTACGGATTCTTTTTTCTTTATTTATAGGAAGAACTTTATGAAAAAAGTAATAGAAATAGAAAATGGAGTAGCTCGTCATCCTCTTTACCGGTTGGATGCTCCTATTAACCTTCAACTGCTGGAAGGCGAGCATTGGGCTATTGTAGGTCCTAATGGAGGAGGAAAAACTTTATTGGTCGAAACACTGACAGGCCGTTACCCTTTATTGAATAATGAAGTACGTTATGACTTTTCGCCTTCTTCTTCCAATTTGGTTTCCGATCATATCAAATACATCACCTTCCGCGACTCTTACGGAGAAGCTGATAGCACCTATTATTATCAGCAACGTTGGAATTCGCATGATATTGACGATACTCCGCTGGTACGCGATTTGCTCCCTGAAAGTAAGGATGAAAGCCTGAAGAAAGTGCTTTACGATTTGTTTGGAGTAGAAGAGATGCTCGATAAACACATTATTCTGTTGTCGAGTGGAGAATTGCGTAAGTTTCAGCTGACAAAGACTCTGTTGGGTAATCCTCGTATACTGGTGATGGACAATCCTTTCATCGGACTGGATGCGAAGACGCGTTCTTTGTTGCATGACTTGTTGAAGAAACTGGTAGAACAGACCAAACTGCAGGTTATACTGGTGCTCTCCAAAAGTGACGATATTCCTGATTTTATTACTCATGTCGTATCGGTAAACAGTCGTATCTGCAGTCCGAAAATGACCTTGCAGGAATATGAGGCTTCTCGGCAGCCTGTTCCCAGCCGTGTGCTGAGCGAAGAAAAGCAGCAGCGCATTCTGACTCTTCCAGATAGAGCAGATACTTATTCATCATCCAGTGTAATACAGCTCAATCAGGTCTGCATCCGATACGGTGAACGTACCATTCTTTCCGGGCTCGACTGGAGTGTGAACCGTGGGGAAAAATGGGCTTTAAGTGGAGAAAACGGAGCCGGAAAATCCACATTGCTCAGTCTGATATGTGCTGATAATCCGCAAAGCTATGCCTGCGACATCACCCTTTTCGGATACAAGCGGGGAAGCGGAGAGAGCATATGGGATATCAAGAAACATATCGGTTACGTCAGTCCGGAGATGCACCGTTCTTATCTGAAGAATTTGCCTGCCATTGAAATTGTAGCGAGTGGTCTTCACGACTCTATCGGACTATACAAGAAGGTAAAAGATGAAGACCTGCAGATTTGCGAGTGGTGGATGGATATCTTTGGAGTGAAAGAACTGAAAGACCGCAGCTTCCTTCAACTCTCCAGCGGAGAACAGCGGATGATTCTGCTGGTGCGTGCTTTTGTAAAAGATCCGGAACTGCTGGTTCTCGACGAACCTCTTCATGGACTGGATTTATACAACCGCCGTCTGGTAAAGGATATCATAGAAACTTTCTGTCAGCGTCCGTCAAAGACTTTGGTGATGGTAACACATTATGAAGAAGAACTGCCGGATTGTATCGATCATCGTCTGTTTCTTCGTCGTTCCGGCAGATAAGTTTATTGCACAACCGATTGTAAAGCCTGCTGTACGTAGCTCTTTTTCAAGTCAGCAGGCTTTACAATTTCATCATCGTACGTCAGCAGGTCGATGTCCAGCGGTACAATTCCTTGCTGTTTGCCGGTAGCCGTTCTTCCGTGCCGGCTTTCTATCTTCTTGAATTCTTCTATAAGTTTTTCCTTACTCAGAGTAGTATTCATCAAGGCTGCACGATTCAGGTAAGAACCGGAAGATGCGGTATCTTCTGCAGCCGTCTCTACCGCATTTCCCCAATGGATACCGGATGAGATTTTTTCGAGTTCCTGCTCTGCACTTTTCAAGTGTGCCACTCCGTTGTGGTTTGAACCTAAACAGATGAGGCAACGGTGATGCTGATTCATATTTGTAATGTTTTGGTCTGCAAAATTATATTTTTTTCTTAAATTTGCGTGTTATTAATAATGAGTATAAAGACATGAAATTTATTGGAATTATTCCTGCAAGATATGCTTCCACCCGGTTCCCTGCTAAACCATTAGCAATATTGGGAGGAAAAACTGTTATTCAGAGAGTGTACGAACAAGTAGTCGGTGTACTTGATGAGGCTTATGTAGCAACCGACGATGTTCGGATAGAAGAAGCCGTAAAGGCTTTTGGTGGAAAAGTAGTAATGACATCAGTCGATCATAAGAGCGGAACCGACCGTTGTTATGAGGCCTTCTGTAAGGTAGGAAGCGGATACGATGTCATTGTCAATATACAAGGCGACGAACCTTTTATACAGCGTTCGCAGCTGGAAGCGATTAAAGCTTGTTTTGAAGATGATGCAACCCAGATTGCTACTTTGGTCAAACCGTTTACTCCGGAAGACGGATTCGATGCACTCGAAAACGTCAATTCCCCAAAAGTGGTAGTCAACCGTAATATGAATGCATTGTATTTCAGCCGTTCCATCATCCCTTATCAGCGGAATAAGGAAAAGATAGAATGGTTGAGCGGACATACCTATTACAAGCATATCGGACTTTATGCTTACCGTGCAGCTGTGTTGAAAGAAATTACCGCTTTGCCTCAGAGTTCTCTGGAACTGGCTGAGTCGCTTGAACAGCTCAGATGGCTGGAAAACGGATATACGATAAAGGTAGGAATCACTACGGTAGAGACAATAGGAATCGATACTCCTCAGGATTTGGTTCGTGCAGAACAGTTCTTACAAGCACATAAAGAAATTATAGGATGAAGCTGGATAGAACTGTAGCCCCGAAGATTTGTCAGATAGACCATTTTTCTATTGAGAAGCCCCAGCTTCATATCATGCGAAACGGTATGCCCCTGAATATTATTCAGGCGGGTAGTGAGGATGTTGTACGCTTTGACCTGCTGATTCAAGGAGGACAATGGAACCAGGAACAACCCTTGCAGGCGATGTTTACAAACCGTATGCTGCGCGAAGGTACATCGAGTATGAGTTCTGCCGAAATAGCGGAGAAACTCGATTATTATGGCGCGTGGCTCGATTTGTCGTCTTCTGTCAATTATGGTTTCGTCACCCTCTATTCACTGGTAAAATATTTTCCGCAGACTCTTGAAATATTGGCTTCTATGGTGAAGGAACCGGTTTTCCCGGAGAAAGAACTTCAAGTGGTAACGGAAATCAACAAGCAGCAGTATCTGGTCAACTCGGAGCGGGTAGAGGTTCTGGCACGCAAGCAGTTGAATCGGTCTTTGTTCGGCAACTCGCATCCGTTGGGACGCTATGCCGAGTTGGAAGATTACGACCGCATAACTCCTGAGATGCTGAAACGTTTTTATCAGACTTGCTATCATTCGGCCAACTGTTCGGCTTATGTTTCCGGAAAGGTAACTCCAGAGGTCGTTCGTTGCATCGAACAGCAATTTGGCGATGCTGCATGGGGAGATGTTTCCCAACGAGTGCATCACGGAGAGTTTGCTGCGGCCCCCGACGACCGTAAGCGTGTTTTCATTGAGAAGGAAGAGGCGCTGCAAGGTTCTGTCAAGATGGGGGGATTCTCTTTGAATCGTATGCATCCGGATTATTTGAAGTTGCGCGTACTTATTACTTTGTTCGGTGGATATTTCGGCAGCCGTTTGATGTCCAACATCCGGGAAGAAAAAGGATATACCTACGGCATCAGTGCCGGAGTAGTCTGTTATCCTGATACAGGCGTGCTGGTAATTAGCAGTGAAGCTGCCAATGAATATGTAGAACCTCTCATTGCCGAAGTGTATAAGGAAATAGATATTCTGCGTACTGAGCGGGTAGACGAGAAAGAACTGGATATGGTACGCAACTACATGTTGGGCGATATGTGTCGTTCTTATGAAAGTGCTTTCTCCTTGTCGGATGCATGGATTTTCATTGAAACTTCGGGCTTAGACAATCAGTTCTTCGACCGTTCGGTGAAGGCTATCAGAGAAGTGACCGCCGATGAAATCAGACAGCTCGCCGAAAAGTATTTGTGCAAAGAAAACTTAATAGAGGTGGTTGCAGGTAAAAAAGTGTAATGAAATGGTAATAGTATCTTTTTAAAATCTTAATTTTGACTATCATTTCATTTTAAAAACAGAAGAATATCAAGCATGCGTAAATATATTTATTTGTTGTTCGCTTTCATGATGTGGGGAAATGTGTCGTCGTTTGCCCAATTGTCATTAGGTTATTATCAGTTTAAGGATGGTTCGGAATATACCGGTGAGTTGAAAGGCCGCCGTCCCAATGGAAAAGGCCGTACCGTTTATAAAAACGGAGATATCTACGAGGGCGAATACGTAAAGGGGAAACGGGAAGGAGAAGGAACCTGGACCTCTACTGACGGAAAAAAATACGTAGGACAATGGTATCAGGACCAGCGTCATGGAAAGGGAACTTTCTACTTTATGAACAATAATCGCTATGAAGGAATGTGGTATGCCGATACTCAGGAAGGAGAGGGAACCATGTCTTATTATAATGGCGATGTATATGTGGGAGTATGGCATCGGGACAAGCGAAACGGACAGGGCGTATATACCTGGAAGGGAGGAGCGAAGTACGAAGGAGAGTGGAAGGAAGACTTGAAAGACGGAAAGGGAGTAATGACCTGGGAAGACGGTTCGAGTTACGATGGAGAATGGAAAAACGGGTATCGTGAAGGAAAAGGTACCTTCTATTATACGAATGGTGATAAATATGTAGGCGACTGGAGTGATGATGTGCAAGATGGAAAAGGTGTTTATTATTTCCAGAATGGCGAACGCTACGAAGGCGATTATGTGGAGGGAGAGCGCACCGGACAGGGTGTATATACCTATCCTAATGGCGATAAGTATGTAGGTCAGTTCCGCAATGGCTGGAGAGAAGGCATCGGTACATTTACCTGGTCGAATGGAGCTATATACGAAGGCTCCTGGAAAAAGAACCAGCGTTCGGGAAAAGGACATTATAAATGGGGAAATGGCGATGAGTACGAAGGCGAGTGGAAAAACGATCTGGCAGAAGGAAAAGGAGTGTTGCGTACTCAAGATGGTTCAGTATACACCGGCAATTTCTCTAAAGGAAAAGAGAATGGAGCGGGAGTACTTGTCACCAAGAACGGTACACGTTTTGAAGGAAACTTTAAGAATGGTCTGAAAGACGGTGATTTCCTTGAAAAAGATGCCACTGGCAAGTTGATACGGAAATGTGTATATCGCTCCGGGCGTTTGTTGAGCGAACAGAAATAAACGGTAACGAGACAAGATAAAGAATAGCATGTTTTATGCTGTATGATTGGGCCGGCGACGTTGATTGCATAATCAGTGTCGCCGGCTTTGTATTTGACACCGTCGGCTGTGCAGCCGGCGACGTCGGATAAAGAAGGGTACAAATCATAAACATGGCATATAATTGTATCACAGAATATGCAGAACTCTTTCATAAAGAAGGGGATTCCGATAAAATGCTTCCTTTTATTTCGCTTTATCAAAATATATTTGTATGTTTGTGTTACTTAATATATAGTAGAAAAATGATGCATATACAGGGAATCTTGGACTTTCTGAAACAACTGGCAGTCAACAATAACCGTGAGTGGTTTCAAGCACATAAGGATACTTATCTGTCTGTTCAAAAAGACTTTGAAGACCTGCTTGCCCTTGTTATTGCACGCATTTCCTTATTCGACGATTCTGTGGCTCATGTACAGCCGCGCGACTGTACTTATCGGATTTATAGAGACGTCCGTTTCTCGGCCGACAAATCTCCTTATAAGACACATATAGGCGGATATATCAATGCCCGTGGAAAGAAATCCAATCATTGTGGGTATTATATTCATCTGGAGCCGGGTAATTGTATGCTGGCAGGGGGAAGTTGGTGCATGCCTCTTGCAATGCTGAAGGCAGTCCGTCAGTCGGTATTCGACAATATTGATGAATATCGCTCCATTGTAGAAGATCCGGAGTTCAGGAAGTACTTTCCTGTAGTAGGGGAGGAACATCTGAAAACGGTACCGAAAGGGTTTCCGAAGGATTTTCCTTATGCCGCGTATCTGAAGTGTAAGGATTATACAGTGTCTTATCGTATCCCGGATTCGTTTTACGACAATCCGGATTTTATGGATGAAATAGCAAATGTATTCTGTCAGTTGAAGCGTTTTGCTGATTTCACCAACGAGACAATCGATGATTTAGAGTAAAAACTTTTAACCGTGTACTATGATTATAGATAGAATAGAAAATATAGAGAAATATCTTTCCCTTCATCCGCTTTTTGCTCAGGCTATAGAGTTTCTGAAATCTGCTCAGTTGCAGAATCTTGAGCCTGGACGTATTGTCTTGAAAGAAAATGATTTGTATGTAAATGTCGATCAGACTACTCCCAAGCGGAAAGAAGATGCCAAGTTGGAAACTCACAACTGTTTCATAGATATACAGCTTCCTTTGTCGGATGTGGAAACCATCGGATATGCTCCCCGGGCAGAACTGGATGAAGCTGTATATGAGGCAGACCGTGACATTACTTTTTATGATACTCCGGCCGCTGATTATTTTCTGCTGAAACCGGGTATGTTTGCTGTCTTTTTCCCCGAAGATGCACATGCACCGGCCATAACGGAAAAAGGAGTAAAAAAGATTGTAATAAAAGTTCGTGTAAACTAAAATAAACTACTGCTATGGATAAAGTATTAAACATCATCAAGAATGACCCGTGGTTGGAACCTTATAAAGAGGCTATTACAGGTAGACATCAACATGCTCTCGACAAGGAAAAAGAACTTGTAGGCAAGAAAACGCTGTCCGATTTTGCTTCCGGATATATGTATTTCGGATTACATCGTACAGACAAGGGATGGACCTTCCGTGAATGGGCTCCGAATGCAACGGCCATTTATTTAATTGGTGACTTTAATGACTGGAAAGAACAGCCGAAGTTTAAACTGAAAAGAGTTCGGAAAAGCAATAACTGGGAGATAAACTTGCCGGCCGACATGATTAAGCATGGCGATTTTTATAAGCTGAAAGTGTACTGGGAAGGTGGTTGCGGCGAACGTATTCCGGCATGGGCCAATAGAGTGGTGCAGGACGAACAAACCAAAATCTTTACAGCTCAGGTATGGGAACCCGAGAAGCCTTATAAGTTTAAGAAAAAGGTTTTTGTGCCTAATGTTTCTCCTCTGATGATATACGAATGCCATATCGGTATGGCACAAGATGCAGAGAAGGTGGGTTCTTATAATGAGTTCAGAGAAAATATTCTTCCCCGAATTGCAAAAGACGGATACAACTGTATTCAGATAATGGCTATACAGGAGCATCCTTATTATGGTAGCTTTGGTTATCATGTATCCAGTTTCTTTGCTCCTTCTTCTCGTTTTGGTACACCGGAAGAACTGAAATTGCTGATTGATACAGCACACCAGATGGGTATTGCTGTGATTATGGATATTGTACATTCGCACGCTGTGAAGAACGAACTGGAAGGTTTGGGTAACTTTGCCGGAGATCCTTGTCAGTATTTCTATCAGGGCGACCGCAGAGAACATCCGGCATGGGATTCACTTTGCTTTGATTATGGAAAGAATGAGGTGATTCATTTCTTGTTGTCCAACTGCAAGTATTGGCTGGAGGAATTCCATTTCGACGGATTCCGTTTCGATGGAGTTACTTCCATGTTGTATTACAGTCACGGACTGGGTGAGGCATTCTGCAATTATGGTGATTATTTCAATGGTTCGCAGGACGACAATGCGATTTGTTATCTTACTTTGGCCAACAAGTTGATTCATCAGGTAAATCCTCGTGCCATCACAATTGCCGAAGAAGTATCGGGAATGCCTGGACTGGCTGCTCCTTTTGCCGATGGTGGATATGGTTTCGATTATCGTATGGCCATGAATATTCCTGATTACTGGATTAAGATTATAAAAGAGCGTCGTGATGAAGACTGGAAGCCTTCAAGTCTGTTCTGGGAGGTAACAAACCGCCGGAGTGATGAAAAGACTATTTCTTATTGCGAGAGCCACGACCAGGCTTTGGTGGGCGATAAGACTATTATCTTCCGTCTGGTTGATGCGGATATGTACTGGCATTTCAAGAAAGGTGATGAAAATGGAGTGGTACAGCGTGGAATTGCTTTGCATAAGATGATTCGTTTGCTTACTGCTACCACTATCAATGGCGGTTATCTTAACTTTATGGGAAATGAATTCGGTCATCCGGAATGGATTGATTTCCCGCGTGAAGGAAACGGATGGTCGTATAAGTATGCACGCCGCCAGTGGAATCTGGTAGACAATAAAGAGTTGTGCTATCATTATCTGGGCGATTTCGATGAGGCTATGGTACATCTGCTGGAGAGCGTGAGAAATATCCAGAAGACGGATGTCGTAGAAATATGGCACAATGACGATGACCAGATTTTGGCTTTCCGCCGTAAAGATTTGATTTTTGTGTTTAATTTCAATCCTACTCGTTCGTTTACCGACTATGGATTCCTTGTACCGCGTGGTGAATACCGGGTAGTGTTGAATACAGACGACAAACGATTCGGTGGCTTTGGTTTCGCCGACGATACAGTACCTCACTTTACTTGTGCCGATCCGTTGTATGCCAAAGAGAGAAAAGAATGGCTTAAACTATACGTTCCGGCACGTTCGGCTGTCGTCCTTAAACGAGTGAAAGTGTGATTTATATGAGTAAATATATTCTACCGTACGAGAAGGCCGCCCGCATACAAACCGTAGTGTGCGGTCTTCTTTTTTCTGTCTTTAGCTTTGTTTATTTGTATGTCTTTCAGCGCGATATTCTGGAGGCTGTTCATTTTTCCCTGGCTCATGGAAAAACCCACTTTGCTCCTATGGCAAGTGCGGTGGTGATTACATTCATCTTGATTCTGTTGCGATGGGGGGTGAACAGTTTGTTGGGATTGAAAGGCATAGTGCGTTCTGTAGCTTATTTCCCTTCTTTTCTTATATTGGGCGCCTTGACAGATATAAGCAGAGACATATACATGGATTCTTATCGAGGCTATTGGCTGTGGTTGTTACCACTGATACTTTTGGTATTTATTGGTACTGCCTATTTCCTGCGCCGTATTTTCAGAGTACAACTGAATAAAGAATATTCCTTTATGACTCTGATGAATAGTAATCTGATCATTTTGCTGGTATGGGCTCTTATGACTGTTGGAATTGGAAATTCCGACCGTAATTTTCATCATGAATTGGCAGTAGAGCGCTGTTTGCGTGCCAAAAAGTATGAAGATGCGTTGAAGGTAGGAGAGCGTTCGTTGGAAGCAACACGTACGCTGACGGCCCTCAGAGCTTATGCATTGGCTCATGTTGGACAGATGGGTGACCGGCTTTTTGCATATCCCCAGTATTATAAATCGGAGGGATTGTTTTTTTCCGGTGATTCGTTGCATGACTTGCGTTATACCAATGATTCCATTTATCATTATCTGGGAGCACGGCCATACGAGAACGAAAGCAAACTTCTCTTTTTGCAGCATATATGTGATAGGGAGATAGGGAAATATACATCTTTGGATTACTATTTGTCGGCCTTGCTGTTGGATAAGAAACTGAAGGACTTTGCTGGTGTCATGTGTGAATTTTATGAGGAGAATACACGCATCCCCCGTTATTATCAGGAAGCTTTGGTGATGTATCAGAGTACTCATCCGGAATATACTTGTTTGGCTACAGACAGTACAATAGTTCAGAGATTTGATGCTTATAAGACCCGGCAGAAGGATTTTGCTTCTCCTGTAGAGGAAGAGAATAGGATGCGCCGGGAATTTGGCGACACCTATTGGTGGTATTATGATTATCAGAAGTAAAAAAGGATGGACCGGATAGTACTTTTTTAAGGAAGTTGCTCTCTATCCAAGTCTTTTTTACTACTTTTGTATCCTCAAAAAATAAGCTTAAGATAAATATAACATTATAACTATGGCAAAAGAATTGAAAGATCTTACCAAAAGAAGTGAAAACTATTCACAATGGTATAATGATTTGGTGGTAAAGGCTGATTTGGCAGAACAGTCACCGGTACGTGGCTGTATGGTTATCAAGCCTTACGGATATGCTATTTGGGAAAAAATGCAGCGTATATTGGATGATATGTTTAAGGCAACTGGCCATGTCAATGCTTATTTCCCTCTGTTGATTCCGAAATCATATTTGAGTCGTGAAGCTGAACATGTAGAAGGCTTTGCTAAAGAGTGTGCCGTAGTAACTCATTATCGTTTGAAAAATGCAGAAGATGGTTCGGGTGTGATTGTAGACCCTGCGGCAAAGTTGGAAGAAGAGTTGATTATTCGTCCTACTTCTGAAACCATTATCTGGAGTACATATAAGAACTGGATTAACTCATACCGTGATCTGCCTATCTTGTGTAACCAGTGGGCTAACGTAATGCGTTGGGAAATGCGTACCCGTCTGTTCTTGCGTACAGCAGAATTCTTGTGGCAGGAAGGACATACAGCACATGCTACTCGCGAAGAAGCTGAAGCTGAAGCGCAGAAGATGTTGCATGTATATGGCGATTTTGCAGAAAAATACATGGCTGTTCCTGTTGTGAAAGGTGTGAAATCGGCTAACGAACGTTTTGCCGGTGCATTGGATACATATACTATCGAAGGTTTGATGCAGGACGGTAAAGCATTGCAGTGTGGTACTTCTCATTTCTTGGGACAGAACTTTGCAAAGGCTTTCAATGTACAGTTTGTTGACAAAAATAATAAACTGGATTATGTATGGGCTACTTCATGGGGTGTATCTACCCGTTTGATGGGAGCTTTGATTATGACTCACTCTGATGACAATGGTTTGGTACTTCCTCCGCACTTGGCTCCGATACAGGTGGTAATTGTTCCTATTTACAAGAACGATGAACAGTTGAAGCAGATTGATGCAAAGGTAGAAGGTATTGTCAACAACTTGCGTGCAATGGGTATTTCTGTGAAGTACGACAATGCAGACAACAAACGTCCGGGATTCAAATTTGCCGACTATGAGTTGAAGGGTGTACCTGTACGTCTTGTTATGGGTGGTCGTGATCTGGAAAACAATACAATGGAAGTAATGCGTCGTGATACACTGGAGAAAGAAACACGTACTTGCGACGGAATCGAAGAATATGTGAAGAATCTGTTGGAAGAAATTCAGGCTAACATTTACCAGAAGGCTCTGAAGTATCGTAACGAACACATCGTGAAAGTGGATACTTACGATGAATTTAAAGAACAGATTGAGAAAGGTGGCTTTATCTTGGCTCACTGGGATGGAACTACTGAAACCGAAGAACGTATCAAGGAAGAAACAAAGGCTACTATCCGCTGTCTGCCTTTCGATGCAGACGAAGAAAGCCTTACTCCGGGTGTGGATATGGTTACCGGTAAACCATCTGCTCGCCGTGTATTGTTTGCTCGTGCATATTAATAAAGATGCTCAAGGAATATTAAAAAAGGGATATGTCTGCATGATGTGGACATATCCCTTTTTATTGATTGCAGGTTGAGGATAGACAAAGGATTCTGTCAGAATGTGAGTGAAGTATAAAAGCCATAGCAGCCGTTTCCTGCTGTGGGCGATATTACGAGGTTATGCTTTTGTGCAAAAGGGCGTGTAAAGAGGTATGAACTTCCGGCGCCGATAACAGCTCCTGCAGCCACATCCCACCAGTCGTGCTTTTTCCCATATACACGGCTCCATCCTACATAAGTCGATACAATGTAGGAAGGAAGTCCCCATTTCCATCCGTATCTGCGCTGAATAAAAGTGGCTGCTGCAAAAGAAGTGGAAGTATGCATTGAAGGGAAAGAATGGTTGTCGCTATGATCCGGACGCTCTTTATGAACGGCATATTTCAGTGCGTACGTGATTCCTATCGTGGTGATTCCTGCCAATGCACCTTGTTTAAGACCTTGCCAGTCTTTTTCTATCAGCACAGCAGTCAGCCCGGCTACAGGCAGGAGTGCGGCTCCTATATCGCCCGAAGTCCGTATAGCCTTTCTCTGTGAGCTTACTTCTATCGTTTGAGCTTGTAATATTTCTGTAGACAGTATCAGGAGAAGCAGGAGGGCTGTTTTTTTCATAAGAGGGTGAGTTTCGGTAAAAATATAATCAGTCCTGTGATAGCAGCAGCGATGGATAAGATTAAAACAGCTCCTGCTGCCAGATCTTTTGTGCGTTTGATGGCTTCGTTGTATTCCGGAGAAACCAAGTCTGATAATGCCTCTATGGAAGAATTGATGGCTTCGGCAGCCAGTACTGTACCAATGGCTACGACTATAAACAGCCATTCTGTAGAAGACAATCCGATGAGGCTTCCGGCTACAATTACACATAAAGCTACGCTTGCATGTATCCAAGCATTATGCTCATAGCGTAAAAGAAGAAAAACGCCATTAAAAGCATAACGGAAGCTTTTCAGGCGTTTCTTTAGGGTAAATCCACTATTCTTCATTGATTAAAAATTGACGGTTACTTCTACCGGACAATGGTCGGAACCGTAAATCTCTGTATGAATCTTGGCTCCTTCCAGTTTGTCTACCAATCGTGCTGAGGCAAGGAAGTAATCAATACGCCACCCTGCATTCTTTTCGCGCGCCTTAAAACGGTACGACCACCAGGAATAGATACTTTCCTGTGTAGGATAGAAATGGCGGAATGTATCAATAAATCCACTGTCCAATAAGGTTTGGAACTTCTCCCGTTCCTGATCGGTAAATCCGGCATTCATACGGTTGGTCTTGGGATTTTTCAAATCAATCTCTTTATGAGCCACATTCAAGTCGCCGCAAACCAATACAGGCTTCTTCTCATCAAGACTTTTCAGATACTGACGGAAATCATCTTCCCATGTCATTCTATAGTCCAGTCTCTTTAAGCCATCCTGAGAGTTGGGCGTATATACAGTGACCAGATAGAATTCAGGCATTTCAAGAGTGATGACACGTCCTTCATGGTCGTGTTCATCAATTCCTAAGCCATAGCTGACAGACAGCGGTTGATGACGAGTAAAAATAGCTGTTCCCGAATATCCTTTCTTTTCGGCATAGTTCCAATAAGAATTATAACCTTCGAAAGCTAAGTCGAGTTGTCCTTCTTGCATTTTTGTTTCCTGCAGACAGAAGAAGTCGGCATTCAGTTCGTTGAATATTTCACGGAACCCTTTGTCGCAACATGCACGCAGTCCGTTTACATTCCAGGATATAAGTTTCATAATGATAATAGTCTTGTTATTTATTTCTTTAAGTCGAAAAGATACGTTACTCTTCCTCCGATATAAGAGTGTGCGGAGCGACTGAACGGATCTTTTTTTGTACTGTGATAAAAGTCACTAAGTCCAAAGTAATAACGGGCTTCTATAAGAAAATTACCAATTCCTGTGCGTATTTCTGCACCTGCACCACCTACAATTCCATAATCGAATTTTACTTCTGCTTTTTTCCCGTATTCGTTTCCCCATCTGTCAGGACGCATTTCAGGATGCCAGGATGTACTGTAAGTTTCCTTTTCGCTGAGGAGGAAGCCAATCTGTGGTCCTAAGTTCAAGATGAAACGTGCTCCATTTCCTTTATCCTTTCCAAAAGCCAGATGAGCCAGCAAGGGAATTTCCACATAGTTCATCTTGCGCATATAAGTATCTCCGCTTTCATCTTCAATCTTCTCTGTCCATCCTCTTTGTGAGAAGTTCAGTTCGGCCTGCAATCCGCAAATCATCTTGAAGTATTTTTCCGAGATATATCGTGCAGTTACTCCAAAAGAAGGAGTAATCATTGATTTTTGTGGAATACTTGGGTCGAAGCTGACAGAACTGAGGTTCACTCCTCCATTGACACCAATAGAGAAATTGCTTCGTTCGTCTTGAAGCTGTGCATGCAGTGGCAAACTGATTAAACTGCCTGCCAGGCCTATCAAGGCAATAATAAATTGTTTTCTCATGTTATTCAAAGTCGAGTTTAATCAGTTCATAGTCTTTTGTAAAATGAACAAAGAATACTTTACGGTTGATGAACCCGCCCCAATTGTTTACTCGTTCAAATTTGAATCCGGTCTGTATGGGGACTACCTCTATTCTGTTCAGATTGCTTTCCAATTCATTTCCTTCCTGAGCCAGTCCCTTCATGAAGAAGTAGCCGATGTCGAATCCCAGCATACCATATTTGGGGAAAGTATTCGACATGTCTTTACTGTACCAGTGGCGGTATGTATGCGTAAAGTTGATTGCTGCCGGGAACAGATTGTTTGTATAGAACGAAGAATAGAAATAAGTATCCAGTTCATAGAAACTTGCCAAGTGATCCTGGGTGTAAGTTTGCCATTCCGGATAGCCAAACAAGTGCATGTCGAAATGCGGGTGTTCACGACGTACCATGCTGAGGTGAGGCAACAGTCTGGTCAATGCTGTATTCTTACCCGAAGTAGGAATAAAGATTGTTTGTGCCGTAGTGTCCATTGCGGCAATTACTTTATTAGGGTCTATTTCGTTGCCCAACTGCAGTTGAGTAAACTTGACTTTGTTGTCTTTTAGCTCTGCTTTCAGTCCTTTGATAAATTCCGCCTTTTCCCGGTCGCCACTTCCGTCATCAAGGAAAATTACGTTATTGTTCTTGAACTTACGGATGAAGTGTTCGTATACTTCAGAATACAGATAAGATTGAGGCGTATTCACCTGATAAATCATCGGATTATTGAAAACCTGTTCCACCTTTGGAGTAAATGGAATCACCAGACGAATCTGATGCTTTTCTGCAAACTGAGCCAATGGTTTGATTGTTTCTCCACTGGCAACTCCGAAGATAATATCCATATCCTCCATTGTTTTCTGTGACAAGATGGAGTTGATGGTGGAAGTAGTTCCATTTGTATCGAATGTATAGATATCCATGGATACTCCCTGCTTCTTCAAACTGTCTACAGCAATCAGGAATCCTTCGTAAAACTCTGTAATTCTCGATTGTTCAGCCTGTGAAATCGAAGAATTAAGTTTGAGTGGAAGCATAACAGCCGCTTTGATGGTCTTGATAGACTTACGGTCTGCCTTACTTTCATTGAAAAGCTCTTCATTGGTTGGAACATTAGACGGCTGAGATACAGTATTCCCTGTAGCGGTCTGTTTCGGATAAGGAATAAACAGAAAACGTCCCTTTTTCAGCTTTCCGTTTCTCAGTTCCGGATTTGCCTCTATCAGCTCTTCCTCTGTGATTCCATACATGCGGCTGATGCTGTAGATTGTTTCTTTACGCTGCACTTTGTGCATGTCTCTCCAGTCGTTTTTCCGTACTTCCGGTGCCGGTGTGTGCGTTGCCGCTACAGCAGGCTGGCTTTCTTCCTGCATGGGAATAGATATTACTTGTCCGATACGGAAATTGCTGGCACTCAGTCCGGGATTGGCTGCGCAGATAGCCTGAGCAGTTACATTGTATTTCACAGTCAGTTGGTACAATGTTTCGCCAGCCTGTATGGTATGAAAAGTTTTATTGCTCTTGTTGGATGACTGAGTTTGAGGTATTTTCAACACTTCTCCGGCACGTATGCGGGTTTCACTGCCAGGGTTCAGCTGTATGATGTCTTGGGTAGATACATTGTACATGCTGGCAATGGAATATAAACTTTGTCCTTTCGTCACAGTGTGCAAAAAGTACCCGTTGCTGCTTTGAGCCTGCACAGGCAGATTAAGACTGCCTAAAGATAAAGCCAGAGAAAAACAAATTGTATGAATAAATTTCATTTTGGACTTAGTATTTGTTGAAAGACAAAAGTACAAAAAAAAGACTTATCTTTGCAAGGATATCATCTATTTTAAGGATATGACAGAAGGAAAAGAAACGATAAGCGTGTATGGAGCGCGCGTACACAATTTAAAGAACATAGATGTAGAGATACCGCGTGACAGCCTGACAGTGATTACAGGCTTGAGTGGCAGCGGAAAATCGTCGTTGGCTTTTGATACGATTTTTGCGGAAGGACAGCGGCGGTACATCGAAACTTTTTCTGCGTATGCCCGAAATTTCCTGGGTGGAATGGAGCGTCCGGATGTAGACAAGATTACCGGACTGAGCCCGGTTATTTCGATAGAGCAAAAGACAACAAACAAGAATCCACGTTCTACGGTAGGTACTACTACCGAAATATACGATTACCTGCGACTGCTGTTTGCACGTGCCGGAACGGCCTATTCTTATCTTTCCGGTGAGAAGATGGTGAAATATACGGAAGAGCAGATTATCGAACTGATTTACCGCGACTACAAAGGAAAGCGCATTTTTGTACTGGCTCCTCTGGTAAGAACCCGTAAGGGACATTACAAGGAACTTTTCGAGCAGATTCGCAAGAAAGGTTATCTGTATGTGCGGGTAGACGGAGAAGTCCGTGAGATAGTACACGGAATGAAGCTGGACCGTTATAAGAATCACAACATCGAGGTTGTAATCGATAAAACCATTGTTACAGACAAAGAAGACAAACGCCTCCGTCAGAGTGTGGCAACAGCCATGCAGCAGGGCGACGGGCTCTTGATGATTCTGGATGCGCAGACAGAAAGTGTACGCCATTACAGCAAACGCCTGATGTGTCCGGTTACAGGGCTTTCTTACAAAGAACCGGCACCTCACAACTTTTCTTTCAATTCACCTCAAGGAGCTTGTCCGCGATGCAAGGGACTGGGGTATGTCAATCTGATTGATGTCGATAAAGTCATTCCCGACCGCTCATTGTCTGTATACGAAGGGGCAGTGGCACCTTTAGGGAAATATAAGAATGCCATGATATTCTGGCAGCTGGAGGCTTTGCTGGAGAAGTACGATGCAACCCTGAAAACTCCGGTAGCCGAATTGCCCGAAGATGCCATCAATGATATCCTGTACGGCTCCGATGAGCGTCTGAAAATAAAAAGCAGCCTCATCCATACATCGTCCGATTATTTTGTGACATACGATGGAATTGTAAAATACATTCAGCTGATGCAGGACAAAGATGCATCGGCTACCGCACAGAAGTGGGCCGACCAGTTTGCAAAGACAGACGTTTGTCCGGAATGTAAGGGTGCACGCCTGAACAAGGAAGCGCTCTATTTCCGTATTCACGATAAAAACATTTATCAGCTTGCAACGATGGACATCAGCGAACTGTACGAATGGCTGATGCAGGTAGATGCTCATCTGGAGAGTAAGCAGCAGATTATTGCAGCTGAAATCTTGAAGGAAATCCGTACGCGTCTGAAGTTCCTGCTCGATGTAGGACTGGATTATCTGTCCCTCAACCGTTCGTCGGTCAGCCTGTCGGGAGGAGAAAGCCAGCGTATCCGTCTGGCTACACAAATTGGTTCTCAGCTGGTCAATGTGCTTTATATCCTCGACGAGCCCAGTATCGGTCTGCATCAGCGCGACAACTTGCGTCTGATAAACTCGCTGAAAGAATTGAGAGACTTGGGTAACTCTGTCGTTGTAGTAGAGCATGATAAAGATATGATGCTGGCTTCAGATTATATCGTAGACATGGGACCGAAAGCCGGAAGACTGGGAGGAGAGGTCGTCTTTGCAGGTACACCCGAGGAAATGTTGCGTACCGATACACTGACTTCGCAATACCTCAACGGAAAAATGCAGATAGAAGTGCCGGAACATCGCAGAGAAGGAAACGGAAAATCAATCTGGCTGCGTGGAGCCTGCGGTAACAATCTGAAGAATGTAGATGTAGAGTTTCCGCTTGGCAAACTGATTTGTGTGACCGGTGTATCGGGTAGTGGAAAATCTACTTTGATCAACGATACCTTGCAGCCTATTCTTTCCCAGCATTTCTACCGCTCTTTACAGGATCCGTTGCCGTATGGAAGTATAGAAGGCTTAGAGTATATAGACAAGGTTGTCAATGTAGACCAGTCTCCTTTAGGACGTACTCCGCGTTCCAATCCGGCTACTTATACGGGGGTATTCTCCGACATCCGCAATCTGTTTGTAGGTCTGCCGGAAGCCAAGATCAGAGGATACAAACCGGGACGTTTCTCCTTCAATGTATCGGGAGGACGTTGTGAGGCATGTGGTGGAAATGGATACAAGACCATCGAAATGAACTTCCTGCCGGATGTGCTGGTGCCTTGCGAAGTGTGTCACGGCAAGCGTTACAACAGAGAAACACTGGAAGTACGCTACAAGGGAAAATCGATTGCCGATATTCTGGATATGACCATCAACCGGGCTGTAGAGTTCTTTGAAAATGTACCGCAGGTATTGAACAAGATTAAAGTACTGCAAGAGGTTGGTCTGGGATATGTCCGGTTGGGACAGCCGTCTACCACACTTTCGGGAGGAGAAAGCCAGCGTGTAAAACTGGCTACGGAACTTTCCAAACGCGATACGGGAAAGACCTTGTATATTCTCGACGAACCTACTACGGGACTTCATTTCGAAGACATCCGTGTGTTGATGACCGTACTGAACCGTCTGGTGGATAAGGGCAATACGGTAATTGTCATCGAACACAATCTGGATGTAATCAAGATGGCCGATTATATCATTGATATGGGGCCTGAAGGAGGAAAAGGAGGCGGCCAGCTCTTGTCGTGTGGTACACCGGAAGAAGTGGCCTGCTGTGACAAAGGATATACACCTAAATTTATTAAAGAAGAATTGGGAATGTAATTATGGCAAAAGAAAAAATAGCAAAGACAAATGCAGCCCGTTTGTTGGATAAAGATAAAATTGCTTACGAGCTGGTACCCTATGAAGTAGACGAGAATGACTTGAGCTGTATTCACGTGGCAGCTACTTTGGGCGAGAACATAGAGCAGGTATTCAAGACACTGGTCTTGCATGGCGATAAATCGGGATATTTTGTATGTGTGATTCCCGGAGAGCATGAAATCGATTTGAAGATGGCCGCCAAAGTATCGGGCAACAAGAAGTGCGATTTGATTCCTATGAAAGAACTGCTTCCGATTACGGGTTATATTCGTGGCGGATGTTCTCCTATCGGGATGAAGAAGCATTTTCCTACTTACATCCATGCAACCTGTCAGAACTTTCCTTTTATCTATGTCAGTGCAGGTGTACGCGGATTACAGGTAAAGATTGCACCGGCCGACTTGATTAAAGTGAGCAAAGCCGAAGTTTGTATGTTGTTCTAAAATCATTCCGGTGTCATACAGGCAGTGTGGTATAATCCTCGTCGTCGGCTTTACAGCCAGCGTTGTCGGCTATAAAAACAGCGTCGTCGGCTTTATATTCGACGTCGTCGGATAAAGATTGTTTCTGTATCCGGATACTATCCATAAAGAAATCCTCTTCTCACGTATTATCTTTAATCGTGAGAAGAGGATTTTTCTATATGTGCTTGCTCTTGGAAAAAGTCTTTAATATGTGATGTAGATAACTCTCTTTTCCCTGCACTTAGTTGTGTATGATAGGGAATAGGAAAAATGTGGAATGAAGGAAGGTTATTTTTTGAAAAAAATGCGATTTATTAAAAAAATATTGTATTTTAGTAAAGTGACTCTTAGGACTATATGCTACGGAAGAGAGTGGCACTTGGATAGGCAAAAGAAAACACCGTCATATCACGGAGGAACTGCACAATGTGATATTATAGCAGAATGAAAACTAAAAAACTTTATAATATGAAAAAGAACTTGCTTTTGACTTGTTGTTTAGGATTTTGTGCTTTGTCGATGATGGGTAACGCATGGAGTTTCTCTCAGGCGCATGAAGCTGACGAATGGAAATCCTGTTGGATGTCCAAGGAAGAGTATCGTGAGTTGGTTGATTCTATAGCCGATAATTATGCTGTTGGAAAGATTAATAGCCTGATACAGCGGGACAGCGTTTGGGTTACTTCCGAGAAAATAGATTCGATTCATTCGTTTTGTGGCAAGATAAAGGCTATGCTTGACCATGTGGAACAGGAACGCAGGGAAGGTAAACGTCCGGGTGCCTAGATTTTGAAAACAAGTTCCGAAGGTGTGAATATGTCAAAGAAATATAGGAAGATTGTCTGATTGTGGCTTCGGTCTGTCTGACCGGAGCAGGGCTGAAATATTTGTTTGATATTGATACGCCTGGTCTGGTGGAACAGATAGCAGGATCGTTGACTAATACCCCGGGATTGGCAGCTGCCGATTCAATAACTGACAGCAGTATCCCGGGAGTAGTTTATACTATAGTAGGGGTATTTACTGAATACCCCTAAGTGTCTGTTGCCAGATGCGGTTACATTGATTCGGTGTTGTGTATAGACTGATTGATGCTGTCGATATAATCTAATATCTCCTTGCGTCCGGTTTTGTTTTCCGACGAAGATACGAAATGAGGAGGCAATTCTTCCCATTGTTCTTTTAGCTTATTGAGATAGCGGTTGACGTTGGAACGCGTTTTTGCTATACTCTGCTTGTCGGCTTTTGTAAAGATAATAGCAAACGGAACTCCGTTTTCTCCCAGCCATTCCATAAACTCAAGGTCTATTTTCTGTGGTTCCAGACGGCTGTCCAGCAATACAAACAGACAAGTCATCTGTTCACGCTCCAGCACATAATATTCTATCAGTTTCTGAATCTTCTCCATCATTTTTTTACCACGCTGGGCATATCCATATCCCGGCAGGTCTACCAGATACCATTCTTTGTTGATTAAGAAATGATTAATCAGCAAAGTTTTTCCTGGAGTAGACGAGGTCATTGCCAGTTTAGGACGCTTTGTCAGCATATTGATGAGGCTTGACTTTCCTACATTCGAACGTCCTATGAATGCGTACTCTGGTAAGTTCCCCTGTGGACACATGTCAGCCCGTGAACTGCTAATTTTAAATTCGGCACTGGTTATTTCCATGATGAGTTCTGTTTTTATAATACTGCGCCAAAGTTACGAAATAAAACTGATTTTATTGGAATGTATGGAAGACACAAGTTATTTGTGGTTGCATTTCTTGGTAATATCGACCGTAAATCCGGTTTCTGTAGGCATGAATTTACCTTTCTGCTTCAGAAAGACAATCAGTTCTTCAGCGTTCATGTCGCTGGCAGAACAAGTATAAAAACGCTGTTCCGCTCCAAACTTACGGATAATAGCTTCTTTTAAGCTGGCTTCAGAGTAGCTGTTTCCTTCCATCATGTGAAGGACCTCGTGTGCATGTAATTGTTCCATCATTTATCAATTAAAAGTTTGTAGGTATAACAATATAAAATGGAGTTGGTTCATAAAGATTAGTATGGGAATATTTGCGACGGTTGTATGTAAGCACTCTTTTAAGTACTGAAGTTGTTGTCTTGAATAAAAATAACATATTTATGAAAATAGTGTTAATAAAAAAAGATACTCCCGTTAATCGCTATTAACAGGAGTATCACAACACAAAAACTAAACTAGACTTAACTAAACTATTTTAAAAGAGGAAGTTTCACAACTTCCATTTTTCATAAATATACTTTACAAATATAGATGATATATTTTAATGTACCAAAAAAACCGTAAAAAAAGTTTCAATTTTATTTCCAAACTGTGTTCTTTAGTTATTAAATATTTAAATAGTATGTTCGTTAACATAATTTTGAAGCTCCTGCTTATAACTGTCTGAGATAGGAATATATTCTTTTCCGAAAATAATCCTTCCTTTATCGATTAGCTTGATTTTCTGTTTTTGTACGATAAAAGAACGGTGTACACGGATAAACCGGCTGGACGGAAGTTTTTCTTCTATGGCCCGCATACTGATTAAAGACAATATAGGGCGTGCTTCTCCTTCCAGATAGATTTTGATATAGTCTTTCAAGCCTTCTATATAGAGTATCTTGCTCAGTTCTATCTGGACCAGTTTATAATCACTCTTTACATAAATAAAGTTGATTTCATCTTTTGAATTAGGGACTGTAGAATTGTTGTGTTGCGCCATTTCAAACCATTGTACAGCTTTATTGACAGCCTGCATAAAGTCTGTGTAACTGATGGGTTTCAGTAAATAGTCTAATGCATTTACTCTGTATCCGTCGAGTGCATATTGTTCGAAAGCCGTAGTGAATACGATGCGGGTAGTCGGGGGAACCATGTGAGAAAAATCCAGTCCGTTCAGTTCCGGCATCTGTATATCGAGGAAGAGTAAATCTACAGGTTTTTCGGGAAGATATTTCATGGCTTGTATGGCACTGGAATAACTTCCTTCTAAAGTCAGAAATGAGGTTTTCTTTACATAGCTTTCCAAAAGTCCTAAAGCCAGAGGTTCGTCATCTACTATTGCACATCGTAATGTAGTCATAAAAAGGAGAAATTAGTGTGTTAGTTTTATAGTGATTACCGATAAATATTCTTTTTTATCATCCGATAATTTCTGAATCCATTCATAAGCATTCGGATAAATTAGTTCCAGTCGTTTTCTGACTTGTTCAAGTCCTATTCCAGATCCGCTTTTATCAGTTTCTGCCTTGGGATGGTTGCTGTTTCGTATCATGCAGCAAATGTGGTCATTGTCTTCCGATAGCGTGATGTGAATAAAGCTGGGCTCGGTAGGAGAAATGCCGTGTTTGAATGCATTTTCTATGAGTGAAATAAAAATTAAGGGCGCAATAGGGGTAGAGCTGTTGGGCTTTATCTGAAACTCCGTTTGTATATTGACAAGCGTTGATACCCGGATACGCATCAGTTCGATATAATTGCGTATAAAGTCTACTTCCTTATGTAGAGGTACATACATCTGCTGATTGTCGTAGAGTACATAGCGTAACAATTTACTTAATTCCTGTACAGCCTGCTGTGCTTTTTCTGTATCAAAGGAGATAAGTGCATAGATATTGTTTAATGTGTTGAGCAGAAAATGAGGATTGAGCTGGTTACGCAGATTTTTCAGTTCTGCTTCGGTACGGCTTTTTATTGCTTCTTGCCGTGCTGCCTCGGATTCACTCCAGCGCATACTCATACGGATGGCCACACTTAATCCGGCTGCAAAGATAAGACTGGCCATATCACGCATATAAAATGTGTATTGTGGAGGAGCCGGACGCCTCATATCCATGGGGGGAGGAAAATGCAGATTGTTCCAGTATCGTAAGGTAAAGGTGAGCGCTACAATGATGATAAAGTTGATTATAAGAAATTCTTTTGTGCGTTCCCGAAAAAGGATTTGAGGAATCAGAACCAGATAGTTGATATAAAAAATCAGAAATAGGGAAGTCGGTACCATCGAGTGGATCATAAAGACATGCCAGTCTATAAAACCGTTATTCCGTTGTACTAAAAAAAGTGGGAAAACGTAGAACATGCCCCAGCAGATGATGTGGATAAGCAATTCCAGAGGACGGTGTTTTCTTTCGTTTATAGGTTTCATGTGTGAGTAATAAGCTTTAGGAACAAAGATACGTGTTTTTTGGAGAAAGTCCGGCTGCTTGGAACGGAATAGTGTGAAACTTGGAAAAGAGTGTTCCGTACAGCCGGACAGGAAACCAAAGTTATGAAGAACAAAGTTGTTATAACAGACTTTCCCAAGCCCGTTTCGTTAAATATCTTATTCGTAGCGCAAGGCCTCTATCGGGTCAAGATCGGCTGCTTTTTTGGCAGGATACCAGCCGAAGAAAACACCTGTGAAAGTGCAGACTGCGAAAGAAAGCAGCACACTCCAAGGCTGGATAAAGACGGGCCAATGAGCTACGTTTTTTACGATTGCGCTGGCTCCGCATCCAAGAAGTACTCCTATGATACCTCCCGTGATACTGATGAGGATGGATTCTATAAGGAATTGCGACAAGATGTCTATACCTCTTGCTCCTACAGACATACGGAGACCTATTTCTCTTGTACGTTCGGTGACCGATACATACATGATATTCATCCTAAAATCCGCAACTATCATCCAATACACGATTAAGGGTAGATTTATGAGTC
>UQPQ01000027.1 GCA_900542985.1 uncultured Bacteroides sp. | reverse complement strand
ATGTACAACTTTTTACTCATATTTATCAACTTAAATTAATTCCGCCAACGGGTAAATTTAATATCTACTTTTGCCCGTAATCAATTACAAATAAACCATGTATCAGACTAAATATTTATTTCAGTTATACACTCTGATTACGCTTTGCTTCCTATCCGGATGCGACATGATAGAGTATCACCCGTACGATTTAGATATAGACGGAGAGACCGGAATAAACGATAAAAACATTCAGGAAATAGAGCAAAGCCTGCAAACAAAAGAAACAATCTCTTTTGCAGTCATCAGCGATACCCAACGCTGGTACGATGAAACGGAAGATGCAGTAGAGAATATCAATGCACGCAATGACATTGACTTTGTTATACATACTGGAGATATTTCTGATTTCGGAATGAAACTGGAATTCGAGAAACAAAGAGACATCCTAAACCGTCTGACAGTTCCTTATGTATGCCTTTTAGGAAATCACGACTGCCTGGCCACCGGGAAAGAGGTGTTCAATCTAGTTTTCGGGAAAGAGAACTATGCTTTTACAGCAGGAGATGTACGTTTCATCTGTCTTAACACCAATGCCTTGGAATTTGACTATACAGAAGCTGTGCCCGATTTTACGTTTCTTCGTAACGAGCTTGAGAACCTTTCTCCTTCCATCAAAAAAACTGTAGTAGCAATGCATGCAGCCCCCTATTCCGAACAGTTTAACAACAATACGGCTTTTATCTTCCACGAGTACATCAAACTGTTTCCCAGTCTTCAGTTCTGTATTCATGGACATGGCCATACCCTCAGTGCAAAAGATTTATTTGAGGACGGAATCTTTTATTACCAATGTGCCAATATAGAAAAACGTTCCTATTTACATTTCACCATCACTCAAGATCAGTATACCTATGAAGTCATTGATTTTTAAAATTCATTTTCTCTTTATACTTATTTCCTTTCCTGCTTTACTTTTTGCGGAATCGCCTTCCGATTCTGTCACAACAGTACGAAAATGGGATAAAAGAGTTCATTTAAGATATAAAGGATGGCAACGTTTAAAGCCGACTCATGTTAAATACCAATATGCAGGAGGCATGGGAGTTTCTTCTTTGGGTATAGGGTGGGATTACGGAAAGCGTGCGCAATGGGAAACGGATTTCTTTGTAGGATATCTTCCTAAAAAATATGCAAACCAGTTCAGGCTTACCTTTACTGTCAAACAGAACTATATTCCTTTCAGCATTTCACTGAATGATCATTGGGCTATAGAACCTTTTTACTGTGGTCTTTATGTAACAACCATTGCAGGTGAAGAATTCTGGAAAAAAGAACCGGGCCGTTATCCTAACAAGTATTACAACTTCAGTACAAAACTCCGCCCTTATATTTTTATAGGACAACGAATAGGTTTCAACCCTCATCATAAAACATTACGAAACATCTCACTGTTCTACGAAGTCGGTACTTGTGAGTTATACATTATCAGTAAGGCTACTAACCATGCTCTTACAATGAAAGACATCTTAAGATTCTCTTTCGGAGCAAAGGTGCAGTTATTCAAAGAATAAACTCTTAGGGTATTATTCAAAACGAATGGACTTGGCCGGATGAATGCGGCTTATGAGATAAGACGGACCGACAAGCATCAGAACAGACACAATGAGTGTACAGATATTGAGCAACAGATAAATTCCCCAATTGAATTCAACCGGAACAAAGTCTACATAATAAGTAGCAGGATCGAGTTTTACGGGATGGAAGAAATACTGTATGACACAAATGGACAGTCCGATTGCATTTCCCCATATCATCCCCTTGGTAATAAGAAAGACCGAGAAAGATAGAAAGACTTTGCGGATAGCTGTATTGTCTGCTCCCAATGCCTTAAGCACTCCAATCATATTGGTACGTTCCAATATAATAATCAACAGACCGGATATCATGGTAAAGCCTGCGATTCCTATCATTAGAATCAAGATTACCCATACATTGATGTCCAGCAAATCGAGCCATGCAAAAATCTGAGGATACGCTTCTTCTACCGTACGGGAATAATATATGCTTCCATAACGATCTTCTTTCGTATCGAGATGTTCACGGAATCTATCGTTTACCCAATCCAGTTTACTATAATCAGAAACGGCTGCTTCCAGTCCGCTTACCTGTTCAGACTTCCAGTTATTCAAACGATTCACTGTATACAGGTCGGTCACCAGAAACAGATCGTCGTAAGCCGAAAAATTAGTCTGATAAATCCCTGCAACTGTCAAACGGCGAGCTCGTATCTTGCTTTCCAAATAATATGTATACAGCTTATCGCCTACTTTCAAAGATAATTTATTAGCGATAGTCCGTGATACCAGTACCTTACCACTCGATGCCGAATCTGCAAAAAGAGGAATCTCGCCTTCTTGCAGATGTTTCTTAAGGAAAGTCAGATCATATTCCTGTCCTATTCCTTTGAGTACCATTCCCTGGAAATTATCTGATGTCATAATCATGCCCGGTTTTGTAGAGTACCGCTGTACGTGGCTCACTTCCGGTACAGACTGCAACACCTGCATCAAGCTGTCATTTCCCACTATCGGTGTAGCCTGATAAGACTGAGCATCGTCCAAGCTGGTCACTAAGATATCGGCTCCCAAGCCTACAACCTTATCGCGTACCTGATGCTTGAAACCGATTACAACAGCTACCACTACAATCATGACAGCCAAACCAATAGCAATGCCTGCCACAGCAATATGTATGGCAGGCTTAGAGACTTCTTTTCCGTCTTTATTATTTTTGTAAATACGACGAGCTACAAATAGTTTCCAGTTCATATCAGCACGAAAATTGCTTAATCGTCTACTCTTCCCGGATAAGCGTCCAGAGCTTTACGTAGCACATAGAGAGCACGAACCAAATCTTCCTTTTTCAAAACGTAAGCTACACGTACCTCATTTTTTCCTTTACCCGGTGTGGTATAGAATCCGCTGGCCGGAGCCATCATGACGGTTTCCCCTTCATAGTCGAACTCCTCCAAACACCATGCACAGAATTTTTCACTGTCATCGACAGGAAGTTTGGCTACCGTGTAAAAAGCGCCCATAGGAATAGGAGAATAAACCCCTGGTATACGATTCAATCCGTCAATCAAACATTTACGACGCTCTACGTATTCGTCATACATTTCGCGAGTATATTCTTCCGGCTCATCCAATGAAGCTTCCGCTGCAATCTGTCCAATCAAAGGAGGACTCAAGCGTGCCTGACAAAACTTCATAACCGCTTTACGTACCTTGGGATTCTTTGTAATCAAAGCACCAATACGAATACCACACTCCGAATAACGCTTAGATACTGAATCAATCAAGACGACGTTCTGCTCTATTCCCTCCAAATGACAAGCCGAGATATAAGGAGAACCTGTATAAATGAATTCACGGTAAACCTCATCCGAGAACAAGAACAAATCGTACTTCTTTACCAAATCACGAATCTGATTCATTTCTCTTCGCGTATACAAATAACCGGTAGGGTTATTCGGATTACATATCAAAATACCTTTGGTCCGTTCGTTTATCAGCTCTTCAAACTTCTCAACCTTAGGAAGGGAGAAACCTTCTTCGATTGTAGTCGTTACGGTACGAATAATTGCTCCTGCCGAAATAGCAAACGCCATATAATTGGCATACGCCGGTTCTGGTACAATGATTTCATCACCCGGATTCAAACAGCTCAAAAAAGCAAACAATACAGCTTCCGAACCTCCTGTTGTAATAATGATATCATCCGGATCCAAATGAATGGCATATTTCTCATAATACCCAACGAGCTTTTCCCGATAACTACGATAGCCTTGACTGGGACTATACTCAAGTACTGTGCGGTCGATATGTCGAATCGCATCAAGGGCGGCTCGAGGAGTAGGCAAATCCGGCTGACCGATATTCAAATGATAGACATGGATTCCTCTCTTTTTTGCATTCTCTGCCAAAGGAGCCAACTTTCTGATAGGTGACTCTGGCATTTCCTGACCTCTGATGGATATTTCTGGCATATACAATAATTTTAAAACATTATTGCAAAGATAACGGTAAAGGAGAAAACACGCAACTAATATGAGAGAATAAATCCCAGCAAACTACCATTAAGATTCTTACATAAAGTCAATGTATGTTATCAAAACTCATTTTATAAGGTCAGCTCAAAATAAAAACATATATTTGAATTAGCAGTTAACACAAATATTCAGAATCATGGATTTATACCTTATTATATTCACTTCCGGTAATTACAGAAAAGAGCAAGTTTATGAAAGCCACAAAGATTTATTTGTTGCTTTGGAAAACCATTTCACGCTTCATCTTATAAACTATAAAGATGCAGATACAATTCCAAGCAATTCTTACAAGATGGCTTTCATAGCAAGCGGACAGGTAGAAGATAAAGTAATCAGTAATTTCAGCATCTTCCCCTATCCCATTACTTTACTGACCGACGGACTGAACAATTCATTGGCAGCGGCAATGGAAATTGCTGCATGGATTCGAAGCAAGGACATGAAAGTACAGATAATCCATGGCCGTACACAGGAAATGGTTAGTCAAATACTGCAACATCATCAAGCTTTCCAGGCACGTCATTACCTAAAAGGAAAGAGAATCGGTGTCGTGGGCACTCCATCTTCCTGGCTAGTGGCTTGCCATGTAGACTATCTGCTTGCCAGCAAAAGATGGGGAGTGACATATGTAGATATTCCAATAGAAGAAGTCTATAAATTATACAATCAAATTACAGATGATGAAGTGGGAGTAGAAGCTTCTCTTTTTGCAACCCGGGCACAAGCTTGTCAAGACACGACCCCCGAGATTTTACTTCAAGAAATGCGTTTATACAAGGCTGTCAAAACCATTTGCAAAGAAGAGAAACTGGATGCGGTCACTCTGTCCGGAGCATTATTAACAGAAGAATTACAACTGACCGGTTGCCTTGCCAGTTCTTTGCTCAATAACGAAGGAATACCTTCCGGATGCGAAGGTGATTTACAGGCAATCATGACACTTCTGATGGCAAAGGCTCTGACAGGACAAACTTGTTTTATGGGCAATCCGGCTTTTATCGACACCCAGAACAACGAACTGCTATTAGCACATTGTTCAATACCTACCAGCATGACAGACAGCTACATCATCCGTGATCATTTCGAAGCAGCTACAGGTATTGGTATACAAGGTATCGTACACCCTGGCGATGTGACCATTTTCCGTTGTGGAGGAGAATGTCTGGATGAATATTTTGTCACAGAGGGATACTTGACGGAAAACATGAATCTTCTTACAGCCTGCCGTACACAATTAAGAATAAAACTGGACAAGCCTGTTTCTTATTTCTTAAAAAATCCGTTAGGCAATCATCATGTGATGCTACTTGGGAAACACGCACAAGCCATACAGGAGTTCATGCAACAAAACCGATGCAAACTGAGAGAATAAAGGATAGAAAAGTGAATTACTTTCTGCCATGAAGAAGTCGATAGTCTGTATTTTTTAATTTATCTTTGCATAAAAGATACTAACCCTTAAAAGAAAAAACAGTCATTATGATGCATAATTGGTTTGAATGTAAGATTCGTTACGAAAAAGTCATGGAAAATGGAATGAACAAGAAAGTAACAGAACCTTACTTGGTAGATGCACTCAGTTTTACAGAAGCAGAATCACGTATTATTGAAGAAATAACTCCTTTTATCAGCGGAGAATTTACAGTTTCCGATATCAAAAGAGCCAACTACAGCGAACTTTTCCCCTGTGAGGAAGACAGTGCAGACCGTTGGTTTAAATGCAAATTGTACTTCATCACACTCGATGAAAAAAGCGGAGCAGAAAAAAAGACTGCAACCAACGTACTGGTACAGGCAGCTGACTTACGGGATGCTGTCAAGAAACTGGATGAAGGAATGAAAGGAACAATGGCAGACTATTCCATTGCATCCGTAGCCGAAACAGCTATCATGGATGTATACCCTTATTCTGCCGAACCTGATGTAAAGCCAGAGTTCCCTGACGCAGACAAAAGATAAATAATATCCAACCGCCTATGGACATCCAAGCAAATTTAAAGGAAGTACTTACCAGTTTACCTGCACAGGTAAAACTGGTAGCGGTATCGAAGTTTCACCCTAATGAATCGATAGAACAGGCTTATCGGGCAGGGCAACGTATATTTGGAGAAAGTAAAGTACAAGAACTTACCGGCAAATATGAAACGTTACCCAAAGATATAGAATGGCACTTCATTGGACATTTACAAACCAACAAGGTCAAGTATATTGCTCCCTATATCGCCATGATACATGCCGTCGATTCTTATAAGCTGTTAGCCGAAATCGACAAACAAGCAGCCAAAAACGGCAGAGTAATACCTTGCCTTCTCGAAATACACATCGCACAAGAAGAAAGCAAATACGGTTTTACCTTTCAGGAATGCAGAGAAATGCTTGAAGCCGGAGAATGGAAAAACCTCACACATATCTGCATTGCCGGATTGATGGGAATGGCTACTTTCACAGAAGATGAAACAGAAATAAAAAGAGAATTTGATTCACTAAAACGGTTCTTCAACGAAATCAAACAGAATTATTTTGCTGACAGAGATACATTCCGGGAAATTTCGATGGGAATGTCGCACGATTATCCACTCGCAATAGAAGCAGGAAGTACCCTGGTACGAGTAGGCAGTAAAATATTCGGAGAAAGAATTTATTAAAAAAACAAGCAATATGGAACAATTGAAAACTACATTTGCAGGATTATCACTGAAAAATCCCATTATTATCAGTAGTTCGGGATTGACTAACAGTGTAGAGAAAATAAAAAAACTGGAAGAAGCCGGTGCAGCAGCCGTTGTACTTAAATCTGTTTTCGAAGAACAAATCAACATGCAGGCAGGTTCTATGCAGGGCTATGGTTCTCCTGAAGCAGACGACTATTTGGGAGCTTATGTACGCTCACATGCATTGAGCGAACACATCAGCCTCATCGAACAGGCAAAAAAAGAATGCTCTATTCCTATCATCGCCAGCATCAACTGCTACAGCGACAGTGAATGGACTGACTTTGCAGCAATGATGCAAAACGCAGGAGCTGATGCTTTGGAGCTGAACATCTTGTCATTGCAGACCGACAAAGATTATAAATTCGGTAGCTTTGAGCAGCGCCATATCGATATTCTCTGCCATGTAAAGAAGGTTGTCAACATTCCTATAATTATCAAATTAGGAATGAACTTTACCAATCCTATAGCTCTTATCAACCAGCTTTATGCCAACGGAGCAGCTGCCGTTGTTTTATTCAACCGTTTCTACCAGCCCGACTTCAACATTGATACACTAAGCTTTACAAACACCAACGTAATGAGTACTCCTCAAGAACTGGCAAGCCGTCTGCGCTGGACAGCAATTGCTTCTGCGGAAGTTCCACAGATAGACTATGCTGTATCTGGTGGTGTACATTGCGGCAAAGGTGTTATCAAATCCATTTTAGCAGGCGCATCAGCTGTAGAAATTTGCAGCGTTATTTATCAATATGGTGCAAAAGAAATTGCAAAAATGGAGAAAGAACTGGCAGAATGGATGAACGAACAGGGATACAATACTATTTCTCAATTCCAGGGCAAAATGAACGCTTCTGCATGTGGAGACGTAAACCCGTTCGAACGTACCCAGTTTATGAAATATTACAGCAATCACGAAGAATAAGTATAAGTGAACAGAACAGGGGAAATATTTTCCCTGTTCTGTATAAACCAATCAGTCTCCCTTATATTGTTGCAACCATGAAAAGTCTATTCAGCCTCATAGGATTACTGCTGCCTGTTGCCGGACTGGCACAAACGGAAGTCCAACCGGACAGTTTAGTATGTTCACCCATATCAGCTTCTAACGACAGTCTTTATGTACCATTACAGTCACCAGTCGTAGAATCCGGAATATACAGACCCTTTGGCTTATACGGTATTACTCCTTTTGGATATGGCTTCTCGACATGGGAGTTGCACAAAGGCTTCAATGCTTCCATCGGACTAAACCTTACATTCAGTCCCAGCCGTTATGCCCCTTCAGGCGTCGGATTCGGACAAGATGCAGCATTCATGTATGCCGTTCCGGTAAGCAACCGCATCAGCATTGCAGGCGGACTTTATGCAAGCAACATGAACTGGGGATTCGTAAACTATCAGCAAGTAGGAATTGCAGGGGTAGCCGCTTTCCAGCTGACAGACCGGATCAGTTTTACGGCTTATGGAGTCAAATCACTGACACCTCAACGTCCCCAATACTATTATCCCCTGCCCAACTACAATCCTGACAGATTTGGCGGCATGTTCAATTTTAAGATTGGAGAAAGCGCAGCCATCAGTATAGGAGTAGAAAGCAGACAAGGGAATACCCCCTGGTGGTACTAGCCTACTTTTCTATAAAACCATACAAACTCATGAACAAATCTTTGTTAATCTCACTGGCAATCAGTCCGATTGTCTCTGCCGCAGCCAATACACCGAACAGTAACACACCTAATATCATCCTGTTTTTAGTAGACGATATGGGATGGCAAGATACATCTGTTCCTTTTTACAACAACGAGAAAACCAATCTGAACAAACGTTACCATACTCCCAACATGGAGCGTATGGCTCAAATGGGAGTCCGTTTTACAGAAGCATATGCCTGTGCCGTATCATCCCCTACCCGTTGCAGTATTATGTCGGGAATGAATGCAGCACGCCATCGGGTAACCAACTGGACCCTGAACTATGATGAAAAGACAGATGCTCCCAGTGCAACCCTCGATATTCCAGACTGGAACTACAACGGCATCCAACCGGATACGGTAACCACTGCATACAATCGTAAAAATACCACACCTATTACTTCACTCCCCAAAATCTTACACGATAACGGATATTACACCATCCATTGCGGGAAAGCTCATTTTGGTGCAAAAACTACTCCGGGAGCCAATCCTGCAACAATGGGATTCGACGTGAATATTGCCGGAGGAGCAAACGGAGCACCAGGAAGCTATCTGGGAACAGAATTCTTCGGAAAAGGAAGCCCGCAAGAAGTAAAAGGAATGGAGAAATATTACGGACAGGATATTTTCCTTACCGAAGCACTCACGATAGAAGCACTGGAAGCGCTGAAAAAACCTATTGCAGAAAATAAACCGTTTTATCTGTACATGTCGCACTATGCAGTTCATTCGCCCTACAATAATGACAAACGTTTTTCGGACAAATACCGCGGTAAGTTCGACGAACAACTTCAGGCTGGGCTCAATGAAAACGAAGCCCGATATGCGGCTATTGTAGAAGGTATGGACAAGAGTTTGGGAGATATATTGGACTTCTTGGAAAAGAACCCGGAAGTAAAACAGAACACCATCATACTGTTTATGTCGGACAATGGAGGACAAGGATTGAATAACGTACGACAGGGACGTGAAAACCGAGACCAGAACTTCCCGGCAAGAGCAGGAAAAGGCTCTGCTTTCATGGGAGGCGTACGCGAACCGATGATGGTATATTGGCCGGGAGTAACTGAAGGAAACTCACTCAACGACCAGCGTGTGATGGTAGAAGATTTCTACCCCACCATACTCGAGATGGCAGGTGTTACACAATACTCTCCTGTACAGACTATCGACGGAGTCAGTTTCGTAAAAGCCTTGAAACAGCCTGCTTATCGATACGAACGTCCCATCTACTGGCATTTCCCTAACCTTTGGGGAGAAACCCAAAATACAGAAGAAGGCTACGGAGCTTATTCCGCTATTTTGAAAGGAGACTATCACCTGATTTACACTTGGGAGACAGGACAAAAAAGACTATACAATGTCAGAGAAGATATCGGTGAGCAAAACGATCTCTCCAAAGTCTATCCTGAAATAGTAAATGAACTTTCGAAAGAATTGGGTAACTACCTCCGCCAAGCCAATGCTCAACGGCCTGTAATCAAAGCCACTCAAAAGGTTTGTGCATGGCCCGATGAACGATAAATTCAGATACGATACTGATAATATGCTTTAGCCGACGCCGTCGGCTGTATAATCAACGACGCCGATTCCATAATTGACTACGCCGATTGTACAGCCGACGACGTCGGCTAAAATACCAATCCATTTCCGGAATACATTGCATACACATCATAAAGGCTGGTTCACTTGATGCATCATCAAATTGAACCAGCCTTTGTTTTTATTCTAAGCTTCCGACTTAATAAACCTCCAGACTCCAGCGGCAATTGCTCCTCCAAGCATAGGAGCAACAATAAACAGCCACAATTGTCCCATAGCCTGACCACCTTCCATCAAAGCTGGTCCAATACTACGGGCCGGATTCACAGAAGTACCGGTGATAGGGATACAAACAATATGTACCAATACCAAAGTAAGACCAATCACCAGACCGGCCATATTGCCGGCTCCTTTCTTCTCGTCGGTAGTACCCAATACAACCCATACAAATAATGCCGTAAACACCGTTTCGGCAAGAAATGCCTGCCACATATGTTCGGGTGCAAAGCTATTGGCACCCGTGAATGTTGGCCCTTCATGTGCACCAGTTGCTACCAGCAAGGAAAGCAACAGTGCCCCTAAAATACCGCCTACCACCTGAAACAGCATATACATCATGGCACGCTTCGTTCTCATTCTTCCCGAAAGCCATACACCCAAGGTAATAGCCGGATTTATGTGGCAACCCGAAATATTTCCTATGGTATAAGCCATAGCGACCACCGCAAGTCCGAAAGCGAAAGCCACACCCAAGGTCCCAACTCCATCACCTACCGTTCCGGCTATATTTCCAGCAAACACGGCACTGCCGCATCCCATCAATACCAGAACCAAAGTTCCGATTAATTCAGCTACATACTTTTTCATAGGCATTTTTATTTAAGTGAATAATTCAATGACCGACTGATTTTCCCTTTCATCAACTTTCTTCATCAATATGCGGAAAAGCCTCTTTCTCAAAGTTATAAAAAAAGAAGAAGAATCGTACATCACTAATGCAAAAAAATATCCATCCGGCAAAAGATTCATTTACATTCAAGAAATTTATTCTATCGTATTCCGATATGATTTTGCATAGAAATAAATTGCCCGACAAAGAATAAAAAGCTATATTTGCACAAACTACTGCCCCTATGTGCAGTTTAAATTTTAAATTATGGAAAAAAGTTTTTTAGCTTTTATAGAAGAAAGCATCAAAAAAAATTGGGATTTGGATGCTCTGACCGACTATAAAGGTGCAACCTTGCAGTATAAGGACGTAGCTCGTAAAATAGAGAAATTGCATATTCTGCTTGCCGAGAGCGGAATACAACCTGGCGACAAGGTAGCCATTTGCGGACGGAACAGTTCACATTGGGGAGTGGCTTTTCTGGCCATCCTGACTTATGGAGCTGTAGCAGTCCCCATTCTTCACGAATTTAAAGCAGACAATATACATAACATTGTCAATCACTCGGGCGCCCGCCTTCTCTTTGCAGGAGATGTAATATGGGAGTCGCTCGACGAAAAGGAAATGCCGCAACTGGAAGGTATTATCCTAATGACAGATTTTACATTACTGGTATGCCGCAGTAAGCAGTTGGAATACGCACGCGAGCACCTCAACGAATTGTTCGGACGTAAATTCCCTCGTAATTTCCGTCGTGAACACGTAAGTTACCGCCGTGATGAAACAGAAGAACTGGCAGTCATCAATTATACCTCTGGCACAACCAGTGCGTCCAAGGGAGTAATGATACCTTACCGTGCTTTATGGTCTAACACACAGTTTGCTTTCGAGGTTCTGCCACTCAAACCGGGAGACAGAGTGGTATCCATGCTTCCCATGGCACACATGTATGGTCTGGCTTTCGAATTTTTATACGAAGTTGCGTGCGGATGCCATGTTTACTTCCTCACCCGTATGCCAAGTCCGAAGATTATCTTCCAGGCCTTTGCAGAAGTAAAACCACATATTGTCATCGCAGTACCTCTTATTATTGAAAAGATTATCAAGAAAAACGTATTGCCTAAGTTGGAAACACTGAAAATGAAAATCCTGCTTAAGGTACCTATTATCAACGATAAGATCAAGGCTACCGTACGCGAACACATGATACAGGGATTCGGAGGTAATTTCCACGAAATTATCATAGGTGGAGCAGCCTTCAATCAGGAAGTAGAGCAATTACTGAAAAGTATTGACTTCCCTTATACGGTAGGATACGGAATGACAGAATGTGCCCCTATTATCAGTTATGAAGACTGGAAACGCTTCAAGCCGGGATCTTGCGGAAAATCAGCTCCACGTATGGAAGTGCGTATCGACAGTCCGGACCCGGAAAATATAGTAGGAGAAATTCTGACACGAGGTGATAACGTAATGTTGGGCTACTACAAGAACCCCGAAGCAACAGCTCAGGTCATCGACAAAGACGGATGGCTGCATACTGGCGATTTAGGAGTAATGGATGCAGCAGGAAACATTACTATCAAAGGCCGTAGCAAGAATATGTTGTTAGGACCATCGGGACAAAATATTTATCCGGAAGAAATCGAGGATAAATTGGCCAATATGCCTTTGGTAGCAGAAAACATTGTCATCCAACAGGCCGACCACAAACTGACGGCACTTGTATATCCCGACTTTGAAGAAGCATATGCACAGGGAATGACTGATGCCGACATTGCGCAGGTAATGGAAAACAACCGTATAGCTTTGAATCAAGAACTTCCGGGATACTCACAGATCACTCGTATCACTATACAACCAGAAGAGTTTGAAAAAACTCCTAAAAAGAGTATCAAACGCTTCTTATATCAGGATATAAAGTAAGTTCAAATGAAATCAAACAAACAACTCATAGCATTGTTCCTGTTAGGCTTTGTCCTGACAGGAACAAATAGTTCCTACTCGGCCAAGCCAAAAGGTCTCAAAAAAGGGCCCAATATGGCTCTCAGTATTACCAATAAGAAAAAGGATCCTCCTCAGACTTATGTAAATATTGGCTTGCTTAGTAATTATGCCAATTTGCAAGGCTTTGGCCTCAATGCCATTTCAAGTATTACTCACCAATACGTTAAAGGAATACAAGTTGCCGGTATTACTAACGTAACAGGATTAAATATGTCCGGTCTGCAAATTGCCGGCATTGCCAACGTAACAGGAAAAACATCCAATGGAATGGTATTATCTGGATTGATGAACGTAAGCGGCAAAGAAGCCAATGGGTTTCAACTCTCCGGCATTGGTAACGTAGTCAATGGAAGCACCAGAGGATTCTTTCTTGGAGGATTGATTAATCTGAGTGGAAAATCTTCCGGTGGTGTACATATAGCCGGACTGGCCAATATCAACGGTCAGGATTATTCGGGTATGTCAATCGGTGGATTAATGAATGTAAATGGCAACAGTATCAAAGGAGTTCAACTGTCGGCTTTGCTCAATGTAGCGGGAGAAAGCAATAAAGGGGTACAGTTGGCCGGATTAGGCAATGTGACTGTCAACAATAAAGGATTACAGCTTGGACTGGCAAACTACAGCGAACAGAACAGAGGACTACAAATCGGAGTAAGCAATGTAGAAACCAAAAGGAACAAGGGATGGCAATTGGGACTTATCAACATCAGCCAAGACAGTATTTCTGCACGGCAGATCGGACTGGTCAACTGGAACCCACGTACACGTCCCCAATTGATTATCTCCGGAGGCAATCTGAACAAGGTAAATGTAGCAGTGCGCTTTAAAAACCAACACACATATACCCAAATCGGTACAGGTGCCTATTATTTTGATACGGATGCCAAGTTTTCTTTCAGCGCATTCTATCGTGCAGGAGTATATTATCCTATCCTCCCCCAGTTAGAAATCAGTGCCGATATGGGATATTATCATATCGAAAGCCTGAAGAATAAAGACAATGGATATCCAGCACGGTTGTATGCACTCCAGCCACGCGTCAACATTGAATATAATATAAGCAAGAAGATAGGTGTCTTTGCATCCGGTGGATACAGCTGGACAAAGACATATGGTCACAGTGGAAACTTCGACGATAAAGCTACATTCGAAGTAGGTATTATTTTATTTTAATACCTACTTCTTTAAAAATATATCAGGCATTCAAGCTGGCAGATCTTACACGACTTAACGTTTCTGGAGTCATCTGCAGCAAAGAAGCTATATAAACCAACGGAGCACGCTTCAATATTTCAGGATGAAGTTGTAAAAGACGGATATATCGCTCATAGGCCGGTTCAAAACGTAATGTATCGGCCTTTATTTGCGATTCTATCAGAGAATACTCGAAGAACTTACGGTATAATTTACCTATATCCGCATGTTGCTCTGCCAATGCCTCTACTTCGCTTTTATAAATTTCCCATACGATTGTAGGTTCCAACGTTTCAATCATCAGACGGGTCGGCTCTTCTTTCAAATAGCTCTCCAGACAAATCACCATCCCCCCCTCATATGCAATATGCTCGGTTAAATCTTTATCATATTTAAAATAAAACTGTCGCGTCATACCTTTTTCTATATAACGCATGCATTTGCAATACTCACCTTCGTTCAGAACACGCTCGCCTTTTTTATATTTTCTGCATACAAGAATATCTGCCAAGGCATGTATACTTTCCTTTTTCAACAAAACATGGTACTGAGCAGCAATGCTCCGTACTATTTCAACACTTGTTGTCATAAGTTTCTAAAGTTTATTTTACTTTTATCTTATCAAATCCTTCTCCAAAAACACCAATTACAGCACTTTGAGAGACAAAAGCATGAGGATCTATATCTTTAATTAAGCGAAAAATAGTACTAGACTCACGTTTCTTAGCCAGCACAAACATCATCTTCACATTATTTTGAGTATAACAACCTACGCCATCAATGAAAGTAACTCCACGATGCAAGTCTTTATTAATACGGCGTCCTATTTCTTCATACTTAGAAGATATAATGAAAAACTGCACAGACTGGCGGGCGCTGTTTACAACTTGATCCAAGACAAAACTGGAAATAAACAATACTGTATATCCGTATACTACCTTTTCCCAATCATGCAGCACCAGATAACTGGATGAAATAATAATCACATCACATATTAATATCACTCGACCTAGTGTGATATCACGATACTTATTGACTATTGCGGCAATGATATCTGTACCACCCGTACTTCCATTGGCGGAAAATGCTACACCAATACCACCCCCACAAAACGAAGCTCCCAACACACACGCCATAAACGGCTGATCGTGAATCAAGCCTTCTTTAAAAAAGCTCTGAATAACGCCTAAGATTGCAGTCAATACAAACACGGCAAATATCGTTTTCAAACAAAACTTCAAGCCTAGTATTTTCAAAGCCAGTAATAATAGAAGAAAATTAATAATCAAATAGGTATATTGAACAGGAAAACCTGTAGCCCAATAGACTATAGATGCAATACCCGGTACCGCACCCGATGGAATATCACTAGGCAAAAGGAATGCAGTCCAGCCAATACCATACATCACCATACCCAAAGCTATCATTAAATAATCTTTGGTTTCTCTCAAAATTTTCTGTTTACGAGTAGCAGATAAAGCCTGATTCATTGTCGTTGTTCTATTTAAAATTCAGTACAAAAATAGAAAAAAACCTAAATATAAAGGCAGAACATTTTATATTTTTCCAGAAAGACACAAAGAATACGTTAAAACAATCTTTATGTAAAAATCCATAAAACAAAATCTTTTGCAAATGACATAAAATTCGTATTTTTGCAGCAAAATAGTTTTTACTATTAAATTATGGCATTAGTAAACGAACATTTCCTCAAGCTACCTGACCAATACTTTTTTTCTGAAGTGACAAAAAAGGTCAATTCCTTCAAGGTAACTCATCCTAAGGCACACATCATCGACTTAGGCTCAGGAGATGTCTCCCTTCCTCTTCCTCAAGCAGCTGTCAATGCCATGCACAAAGCAGCCGAAGAATTTACCAGTTCACACAGTTTTCACGGATATGCCCCCAGACAAGGCTATCCATTCCTTATCGAAGCTATTCTCAAGAATGATTATCTGTCTAGAGGTGTATCACTCGAACCCAGTGAAATATTCATCAATGACGGAGCAAAGACCGACATTGGTAATATTGGGGATATTTTGAGACATGATAACAGTATCGGAGTTACCGACCCGATTCATCCATGTTATATTGAATCGAATGTGATGTGTGGACGAGCTGGATGTTTTGAAGAAGAAGGTTTATGGAGTAATGTCGTTTATCTGCCTTGTACACCCGAAAACCAGTTCATGCCTCATATTCCCTCTCAGCGGATTGACATAATCTATTTATGCTATCCCAATGATCCGACAGGAGTTGCCATGAACAAGACAGAGCTGAAGAAATGGGTAAATTATGCCATTGAAAATGATGCCTTGATAATGTACGACTCAACCTATGAGGCTTACATACAAGATCCGGATATTCCTCACTCCATCTACGAAATAAAAGGAGCTAAAAAAGTAGCAATAGAGTTTAGAAGTTTCTCCAAAACAGCTGGTTTTACCGGAGTAAGATGTGGATATACAGTTATCCCCAAAGAAGTCACGGCTACCACACTGAAAGGAGAGCGCATTATGCTCAACAAATTATGGAACCGGCATCGCTCCATCAAATTCAATGGTGCATCTTACATCAGTCAGCGTAGTGCAGAAGCACTATACACATCCGAAGGAAAGAAACAAGTAAAAGAATTTGTATCTTATTACATGCACAATACACAACTGATGAAAGATATGCTTTCACAAACAAGCCTGTCTTTCTTCGGTGGAAATCATGCACCTTTCTTCTGGATAAAAGCTCCCGGCCATCTTAACTCCTGGCAATTCTTCGAGACTTTACTCTATGAAGCCAATATTGTAGGTACTCCAGGAATTGGATTTGGACAAAACGGGAATGAATATCTGCGCTTAACGGCTTTCAATACTACCGAGCAGTGTAAAGAAGCCATGCAGCGTATACAACAATGGGCTAAACAATAAGCAACTAAAATAAAAACAACAATAAAAACAACTTTAGGTATTATGTCAAAATTAAGATTCAGAGTAGTAGAACAGGCTTTTCACAAAAAACCGGTTGAAGTACTTTCACCAGCAGAACGCCCCAGTGAATACTTCGGCAAGTACGTGTTCAACCGCGAAAAGATGTTCAAATATCTGCCAAGCAAAGTCTATAATAAACTAATCGACGTAATAGACAACGGAGCAACACTTGATCGCAATATTGCCGACGAAGTAGCCAATGGTATGAAAAGATGGGCCATTGAGATGGGAGTTACTCATTATACTCACTGGTTCCAACCACTGACCGAGGGTACTGCAGAGAAGCACGATGCATTTGTGGAGCACGATGGAAAAGGTGGCATGTTGGAAGAGTTTTCAGGAAAACTGCTCGTACAGCAAGAATCAGACGGTTCATCTTTCCCCAATGGAGGTATCAGAAATACATTCGAAGCACGTGGATACAGTGCATGGGATCCTTCATCTCCAGTATTCATTGTAGATGATACATTGTGTATTCCTACTATTTTTATTTCATATACAGGTGAATCTCTGGACTACAAAACTCCATTGCTGAAATCTATCAGAGCGGTCACAAAGGCAGCGCTGGACGTAGTACACTATTTCGATCCTTCTGTAAAGAAAATAATTTCTTACTTGGGATGGGAACAAGAATATTTCCTTGTAGACGAAGGTCTTTATGCAGCACGCCCGGACTTATTGCTCACCGGACGTACCTTGATGGGACACGAAGCATCTAAGAACCAGCAGTTGGAAGACCATTATTTCGGTGCAATTCCAAGCCGTGTAGCAGCTTTCATGAAAGAACTGGAAATCCAATCATTGGAATTAGGCATTCCGGTAAAGACACGCCATAATGAAGTTGCTCCCAATCAGTTTGAGTTGGCTCCAATTTACGAAGAATGTAACTTGGCAGTAGACCATAACATGCTGGTGATGTCGTTGATGCGTAAAATCGCCCGCAATCACGGTTTCCGCGTACTGCTCCACGAAAAGCCATTTAAGGGAGTAAACGGTTCAGGTAAACACAACAACTGGTCATTGGGTACAGACAATGGAGTGTTGCTGATGGCACCAGGTAAAACATCTGAAGAAAACTTGCGCTTCATTACCTTCGTTGTAAATACCCTGATGGCAGTATACCATCATAACGGATTGCTGAAAGCTTCCATCATGAGTGCAACCAACGCACACCGTCTGGGAGCACACGAAGCGCCTCCTGCAATTATTTCTTCTTTCTTGGGTACACAGCTTAGTAAAGTGCTGGATCATTTGGAAGAAAGCACCAGCAACGATCTGGTATCTTTGGGAGGCAAGCAAGGAATGAAACTGGATATTCCACAGATTCCGGAATTGCTTATCGATAATACCGACCGCAACCGTACTTCACCGTTTGCATTTACAGGAAACCGTTTCGAATTCCGTGCACCGGGTTCGGAAGCCAACTGTGCAAGTGCCATGATAGCCTTGAACACAGCCATGGCTGAACAGCTGATACGTTTCAAAGAAGATGTAAACGAACTGATTGAAAAAGGCGAGCCTAAGATTTCTGCTATCATTCAGGTAATCCGCAAATACATCAAGGAATGTAAGCCTATCCGCTTCGATGGCAACGGATACAGCGACGAATGGAAAGAAGAAGCAGCACGCAGAGGTTTGGATTGTGAAACAAGCTGCCCGATTATCTTCGACAACTACCTGAAACCGGAAACAATACGTATGTTCGAATCTACAGGAGTAATGAACCGTAAAGAGCTCGAAGCACGCAACGAAGTAAAATGGGAAATGTATACCAAGAAAATCCAGATTGAAGCACGCGTGTTGGGCGATTTGGTTATGAACCACGTAGTACCGGTTGCTATCGAATACCAGACCAAACTGATAGACAACGCTTACAAAATGAAATCTCTCTTCTCTGCAGAAGAAGCAGCAAGCCTGTCGGCAGAAAATCTGGCTATCATCAAGGAGATTGCAGAACACACTGCTTTCATCAAAGAACAGGTGGATGCAATGGTAGAAGCACGTAAAGTTGCCAACCGCATAACAGAAGAACGTGCCAAAGCGATTGCTTACCACGACAACATTGCCCCCATGCTGGAACAAATCCGTTACCACATCGACAAGCTGGAACTGATTATCGACGACCAGATGTGGACACTGCCCAAATACCGCGAACTGTTGTTCATCCGATAAAAACAATTCAAAGTATTACAACCCATATACACCCGCCAGCCTCATGCAACACAAGGCTGGCGGGTGTTTTTTCTTTTTCCCGCATAAAAAACGCATAAACTAACCCTTGCAATAAACAAAAGTACGTATCTTTGCGCCATGGAATGGTTATATGATTTATTTTTCAATCACTCCGCATTGCAGGCAGTCGTCATTTTATCACTCATCATTGCAGGCGGATTAGGACTCGGCAAAATTCATATCTGCGGAATTTCGCTGGGAGTTACATTTGTTTTCTTTATGGGGATTTTCGCCGGGCATCTGGGTTTCTCTATCGACCCTCAAATGCTCACTTACGCAGAAAGTTTTGGTTTAGTAATTTTCGTATACGAACTTGGGCTACAAGTTGGTCCCGGTTTTTTCAGTTCCTTTCAGAAAGGAGGATATAGACTTAATTTACTAGGATTAGGAGTTATCCTGTTAGGCACCATTATGGCTGTAGCCTTAAGCAAGACCACCTCCATTTCCCTGCCCGACATGGTGGGAATCCTATGCGGTGCCACAACCAATACTCCGGCACTCGGTGCTGCCCAGCAAACCCTTAAACAACTGGGTGAACCGACCAGCGGAGCTGCACTAAGTTGTGCAGTCACCTATCCGTTAGGAGTAGTCGGTGTCATTCTGGCCATCATTGTGGTACGAAAACTCTTTGTCCGTCCGAAAGATCTGGAAGAACAGGAACACGATGATCCCAATCATACTTACATTGCTACCTTTCAGGTACACAATCCGGCTATCTTCAACAAAAGTATTCAGGACATAGCCAAGATGAGTTATCCCAAATTCGTCATCTCACGAATCTGGAGAGAAGGTATGGTAAGCATTCCTACTTCTGACAAAATCCTGAAAGAAAACGACCGTCTGTTAGTCATCACAACCGAGAAAGATGCTCCGGCTCTGACTATTCTATTCGGAGAACAGGAAAACCGCGACTGGAACAAGGAAGACATCGACTGGAATGCCATAGACAGCCAACTTATTTCAAAGCATATTATCATATCGCGACCGGAAATAAACGGAAAGAAACTGGGAGCTTTGCGCCTGCGCAACACATACGGTATCAACATCAGCCGTGTACTGCGCAGCGGTGTACAACTATTGGCCACTCCGGGACTTATCTTGCAGTTGGGAGACCGTCTGACCGTAGTAGGCGAAGCAGCTGCCATTCAGAATGTAGAAAAAGTGTTGGGAAATAGAGTCAAGACCTTAAAAGACCCGAACCTTGCTTCCATCTTTATCGGTATTGTATTAGGACTGATTGTAGGGTCCATTCCTATTGCCATTCCGGGCATCAGTTCTCCGGTGAAATTAGGACTGGCGGGAGGACCTATCATTATCGGTATCTTGATTGGTGCCTATGGTCCACGCTTCCTTCTGCTTACTTACACCACACGCAGTGCTAACCTGATGCTGCGCGGTATAGGTCTGTCGCTCTATTTAGCCTGTCTGGGACTTGATGCCGGAGCACAGTTCTTCGAAACTGTCATGCGCCCGGAGGGTGCTTTATGGGTAGGCATCGGATTCCTTATTACTTTTATTCCGGTTGTCATCATGGCCTTGGTCGCATTACGCTTTTGCGGTCTCGATTTTGGCAATACCTGCGGAATGCTCTGCGGAAGTATGGCCAATCCGATGGCACTGAATTATGCCAACGATATTATTCCCAACGATAATCCTTCTGTAAGCTATGCTACAGTCTACCCTCTCGGCATGTTTACCAGAGTCATTATCGCACAACTTATTTTAATGTTCTTTCTATAACTTAATCTGACCCATGAACATATACAAGCAAATTACTCCCGAAATCATCAAGCAGGACCTCCGTTATTTGGAGTTGCTGTCACATAATTTCCCTACCATTGCTGCTGCAAGTACGGAAATCATCAATCTGGAAGCAATCATGAACCTTCCTAAAGGTACGGAACATTTTCTGGCCGACCTGCACGGCGAGTATGAAGCTTTCCAGCATGTACTGCGCAATGCTTCGGGTGCCATCAAACGCAAGGTAAACGAAATCTTCGGCAATACCCTGCGCGAGACAGAAAAGAAAGAAATCTGCACACTGATTTACTATCCGGAACAAAAGCTTCAGCTGGTAAAGGAAACAGAAACAGATATTGTAGACTGGTATGTCATCACCCTGAACCAGTTGGTAAAGGTATGCCAGAATGTGTCATCCAAATATACACGTTCAAAAGTACGTAAAGCTTTGCCCGAAGAATTCTCGTACATTATTCAGGAGTTGCTTCACGAAAGCAGTATCGAACCCAACAAGCAGGCTTATATCAATGTCATTATACGCACCATCATCGATACACACCGTGCCGATGAATTCATTATTGCAATGTGCAACCTGATTCAGCGTCTGACAATCGACTCACTGCACATCTTGGGCGATATCTTCGACCGTGGTCCTGGACCGCATATCATCATGGATATATTGTGCAACTACCATAACTTTGACATCCAATGGGGAAACCACGATATTTTATGGATGGGTGCTGCAGCAGGTAACGACTGCAACATAGCCAACGTACTACGTCTGGCTATGCGCTACGGCAACCTTTCTGCACTGGAAGACGGATACGGTATCAACCTGTTGCCGCTTGCCACTTTTGCAATGGAGGCCTATGCCGATGATCCATGTACCAATTTCTTCCCAAAAATAGACAAGGAAGCCAGCCCTTACAACGAAAAGACAATCCGCCTCATCGCACAGATGCACAAAGCCATCAGTGTGATTCAGTTCAAACTGGAAGCCGAAATCATACAGCGCCGTCCGGAATTCCAAATGGAAGACCGTATGTTGTTACACTGTATCAATTTCGAACGAAAGACATTGATGCTGAACGGAAAAGAATATGAAATGGGAGACTGTTACTTCCCTACAGTCGATCCGGCCAACCCATATAAACTGACCGAAGAAGAACAGGAAATTGTAACCAAACTGCACCATTCTTTCACCAGCAGTGAAAAATTGCGCAAGCACATGAAATGCCTGTTCCGCTATGGCTGCATGTATAATGTATGCAACTCCAATCTGCTGTATCATGCCTCCATGCCTCTAAACGAAGACGGCAGTCTGAAAGAAGTAGATATTGCAGGTAAACGGTACAAAGGAAAAGCACTTCTGGAACGGGTAGGACAACTCATCCGACAGGCTTATTTCGACGACAACGAAAGTAAAGAAAAGGCATTTGCTTTAGACTACGTATGGTACCTGTGGTGCGGAAAAGATTCTCCAGCCTTCGATAAAAGCAAAATGGCGACTTTTGAACGTTACTTCTTAAGCGATAAAGAAACACATAAGGAAGTAAAAGGTTATTACTACGAACTGCGCAACCGTGAGGATGTATGCGACATGATTATGGATGAGTTCCAGGTAGAAGGCGAGCATCGTCATATCATTAACGGACACGTACCCGTAAAGGCTGTCAAAGGAGAAAAGCCGATCAAGGCCAATGGCAAACTGATGGTGATTGACGGAGGATTCTCGAAAGCCTACCAACCGGAAACAGGTATAGCCGGCTATACGCTGGTTTACCACTCACGCGGTTTCCAGCTGGTACAGCATGAACCTTTCACCTCTACGCAGAAAGCCATCGAAGAAGGCCAGGACATCAAGTCGACTACCCAACTGGTGGAAATGAGTGCCAAACGTATGATGGTAAAAGACACCGACAAGGGAAAAGAATTGAGTATTCAGATAGAAGACCTGAAAAAGCTGCTGGTTGCCTACAACACCGGCATCATAAAGGAAAAAGCACTTTAATGACAATCGGAACAATCCGTTTCATACACATACAGAAAACCGGGATTCACTGTTCAGTGAATCCCGGTTTCTTTTTAACACAACGTCCATTCAGACATAAAATCAAAATGACACCCTAATAAGGATTCTACTATCAAAAACAAACAAATCACACTTTCCAGCTAACGCGCATTTTGAATAAAACATAGCTTCACGCAACTTTATAACCTTAAAAAGAAGGGTTAAACCATGCTGTACAACAGCTTTTTCATACATTTTTCACCATCAAATACGACTTGTATCGAAGGCTTACGATACCTGTACCGATTGCTTACGCGACAAGTCACGTACGCTTACGCTATCAGTCGCGTATATCAACACGACAAAAAATGGAATTTTCGCCCTCCAATTCATAGGTAAAATCTCTTTTTCACCTTATTGTATACATTTACCGACTTTAAAACCCATCTATTTCAAAAAGGCAAAAAGTATCCGCTTCCAGCCATTACACTACAAAAAGCTACACTTTAACACCTTTAAAGAGATAGAATAAGCAAAACAGTCAATTAAGGTTTCATTCGGATTTCAGAGAACCTCCAAAAACAGGCAAATTTGCAAGCGTCCTCGTATCCGAGTCCAAATAAAGCCGTGTAGAGCGGTCTGATTTGACATTTTGTCAACTACCTTCTGTGCCCACCAGCCTCATCAGAGAAAGTTACATTTTGTCACTTTCATTTTCAACTACAGTTCTCCTTCCGTATTCTCTCCCCTCCTTTCAGGAAATCAGACCTTTGTTCTTCCCCAGCCTCTTATAACAAGATAAAACGAGAGATACCTGCTATTTCTTCTTCAGACTAAAACAGAAATTAATACCGATGCCCACATTCAGTTCACGTCCCAGTGTGCTGCTACGATAAGAATAAGGTTGCATACCCGTTTCTGTTTCCAGTAGCAAATAACTCTCGGCGGAAGTCAGGGGCTGTCTGTACAAGACATCAAAAGTAATTGCAAAAAGAGGAGTCAGACGATACTGTGTCATGATGCCTACGTCCATACAGAATGTTTTTCCGTCACTTTCCAGACACAGCTCACCATCCGACTCCTTCTTACGATTATATCCGTAAAAATTCTGTCCTATCCCTACACGGGGATAACATTGCCAGCGCGTTCCCTCCAAACGGTACACTCCCCCTACGCTATAACCTATATGAAAGTAGCTTAAAGGAGAGATAGCCGAAACAAAACCCTCCAAAAAGTCACTATGCTCCAGTTTGCTTACATAGTATTTCACGCGGAAATCGGCATACCATCCCCAGCGTGCTCCACACAGATGAGTAAGCCGGATATCTTCTGCAGGAGCTACAGAAGGAGGTTCCCCAAAAATCCTTGCAGCCGGATTATCGGAATGATGAGCCAAGTCGATACTTCCCACAAACGTTGTGCTCAGATGAAGTTGCCGCTGATAACGCAAGGCTTCCAGTTTCTGCACGTTTGCGCTTTTCTCTTGAGCATATAGAGGAGTCATTACAAACATCAAGCCTCCTACACACAGTTTGACAAATCGGAGATTCATAATTATACTTTTTAACAGTCTGTTTCTACCTATAGTTTTTCTCCAACCTTACCCGACTGCAGACAATCAATGCACTAGGGGTCGGACAGATACATTTCATCAGTTTTTAAATGTAAGACTATATTTCCAATTAAACAAACTCCCTGCATCATTTCTTTTTCCAGGCAATTCCATCAGGCATATACATATGCCTCTCCTTCATGTATTTCTCTCAATCCAAACGCTTTCCCTTCTCTCTATTACGAAACTCTTTGGGGGTAATTCCTGTATGCTTCTTAAAGAAGCGACTCAGATACGAAGAATCCGGGAAACAACAAATTCCTGCAACCTCTTCTACCGACAAATCCAGTTTATTCAGCTGGACTTTGATCTCAACGGTCAGCTGTTCATCAATCAACTCCTTCGGTGTTTTTCCTTTCGAATACTCCACGGTTATCTCATTCAAATAACGGGAGGAAATACAGAGCCTGTCTGCATAAAACCCGATCTGATGTTCTCGCAGAGCATGTTCGTGAATCAGATGCATAAAGCGGTGAAACAATAATTGCTTGCGAGTATACGAACGAGCTACTGATACATATGTATCCGGTATTGTACTGAAAATCCACATCAGCATACTCTGCAGGAAATTCAATTCCAGCCGTTCCTTGAAAAGACCAGCCGGCTGAGTGAAAAGCATTTTGGCCATATCCAGCCACAGATTGACTTTCTCCCAACTCTGAGCATCTTTCTCCTGTCCGTGATTGTACAAAGGAAATTCTCGCATGTAATTGAAAAAGGTTGTATCCAAAGAAACGGCAGCCTGCAGAAACACCCGCTTGGGATAAAGTACCATCCTTACCAGAAAATCATCGGAGGAATGAAGCAATTGCATGATACTTCCATCCCAGAAAATAATCTCGGACATCTCCTGCAAATGAAAGCATTGGGCACCTGTAGAAATAACTCCGTTGCCATGCACACACAGTATTTGCACCCCACAATTAAAATAAAGCGGAGACGGCAACAGAAAATCCAAATTACTTTCCTCGTAATAGATTCCGGAAAGAGAAGACAATAAAGAAGTATCCATCGCAAACTGACTTTTATGAAACAAAAGTAGCTATTTCAAGCCAATATTATACCTTAATTGTTCCGTTTATGAAAAAAACTGCACAGAAAATGGTATCCGACATCCCCTATACATTGTCTATTTTTGCATCGTTTTTCAAACATCCTATTTTTATGACACAAAACAACTCTCAACTATTTATTCTGGTATTTTTAGGAATGCTTACAGCATTTGGTCCCTTTGTAACCGACATGTATCTTCCCACCTTACCTGCAATGACCGGTTATTTCCACACCACTTCTTCGCAGGTGCAGCTGGGACTTACAGCAAGTATGATAGGTCTGGCTGTGGGACAATTGTTTTTCGGACCACTGAGCGATAAATACGGGCGACGCCCTCCTCTACTTGCAGCTTTGATTCTGTTTTTATTGTCTACCATAGGTTGCCTCTGTTCGGAACGGATTATGCAATTTGTAGGATGGCGCCTTGTACAGGGTATAGCTGGAGCAGGTGGCATTGTGATTTCCCGCTCCATTGCTGCAGACAAATACTCTGGAAAAGAACTGGCAAAAATGCTGGCAATCATTGGAGCCATCAACGGAGTAGCTCCCGTAGCAGCTCCCATTGCAGGAGGAAGTATGGCCGACAGTACGGGATGGCAAGGAATATTCTGGACCTTATTCGTATTAGGCATTATCCTGTTGGCAGGCTGTCTGCATTTTCAGGAATCACTTCCACGTACCCGACGACCTCATACAGAATGGAAAGATGTATATATTAATTTCATCAAGGTAATCCATAACCGCCGTTACATGTACTACATTCTCCAGTTTGGTTTCGGACAAGGAGTATTGTTTGCCAACATTGCTTCTGCACCTTTTATCATGCAGGAGCATTATGGATTCTCTCCCATGATGTTCAGCATTTGCTTTGGTATCAATGCCATTTCCATCGTGATTTCAGCTGCTTGTGCAGTCAAATTTCCCCATCCCGAACAAGCGCTGTATCGGGGTAGTATGGGAATGGTTGTCGTCTCAGCACTGCTTTGCATAGCCCTTGGTTCTGAATGCAGCTTTTGGATCTATGAAGTCCTTCTGATAGGCCTGCTCTCCATGTTGGGATTGACCTTTACGGCTTCAAACACATTGGCCATGGACAGCGAACGTACTCATGCGGGCATGGCATCTGCACTGCTGGGAGCCTTAGGATTTGCATTCGGAGGTATCGTTTCGCCTATTGTAGGACTGGGGAATATCATGACATCTACCGGTATTGTATTCCTGGTAGGTTCGGTATGTTCTTTCCTCTGTACCCGTATGGCTTTACGGCGCACACTTGCTTTAGCACAATATTATAAGAAATAAAATGTCGTCTTGATGACATAAAAAATGTCCGGCTGCTCCCATAGAAGGAACAACCGGACGTTTTTATTTCAGATGAGTTTATTGGTTCACAAGGAACACTGCTCTTACACAATCTTATTGGTCACTCTATCCGGAAAAACCACAGTCGGTTTAAACGACTTGGCTTCCTCGAAATCCATCAAAGCGTACGACATGATAATAACCACATCGCCTACCTGTACCTTACGTGCAGCAGCACCATTCAAACAGATGCATCCGGAACCACGCTCACCTTTTATAATATAGGTTTCGAAACGTTCGCCGTTATTATTATCTACAATTTGCACCTTTTCTCCTGCAATCATATTGGCTGCATCCATCAAATCTTCATCGATAGTAATACTACCCATGTAATTTAAGTTGGCTTCGGTGACAGTTACGCAATGAATTTTCGATTTCAAGACTTCTATCATCATCGCTTTAATTACTCCTTATATTTTATATTATCAATTAAACGTACTTCACCGCAGAACACAGTAATACATCCCACAATATAATGGCTGTCTTCCCAATTTGTCACTGTCTGCAAAGTATTTCCATCTACCACTTCAAAATACTCCAGTTCCAATCCTTCTGCTTCGGCAATCGCTGCTTCTACAAATTGCTTTGTTTCTGCCAATGTATGAGTTTTTCCATACTCCACACTATCAAACAGAGTTTTTGAAATCTTCAATGCCTGCACACGCTGTTCTGCAGACAAACGTGCATTACGACTGCTCAAAGCCAATCCGTCTGCTTCGCGGACAATCGGACAACCTACAATTTCCAAGTCGAAAGGATACTTGCGCACCATTTCCCGGATAATAGCCAACTGCTGGAAGTCTTTCTCGCCAAAATACGCACGGGTAGGCTCCACAATCAAGAACAATTTGCTCACAATCTGACAAACCCCATTGAAGTGTCCCGGACGGTATTTACCTTCCATCACGGTATCCAGCGGAGCATAGCTGAACTGCCGTGTATCCGGTTCGGGATAGATTTCTTCAACAGAAGGAGCAAATACAAAATCGGCTCCACATGCCTCCAGCAACGCGCAGTCGGCATCCAGCGTACGCGGATATTTCAGCAAATCATTCTTATCATTAAACTGAGTAGGGTTTACAAAATCACTGACCACTACTACATCATTTTCGGCCACTGCCCGCTTAACCAGCGAAGCGTGTCCATCGTGCAAAGCTCCCATTGTAGGAACCAAGCCAATCGTTTTACCTTCTTTCCGAAGCACATCCAGTGCTACACGAAGTTCGTGAATTGTTTGAATTAATTTCATTTATACCAGCTTTTAAACTTATGAAATTCTAAAACCGCGGCAAAGTTAGACCTTATTTACCACATAATCAAAGAAGATTGCGAAAAAGAACACATAAAATTATCAACTTATTCCAAGGCACCTGTTCACATCAGATTGTACACAATACTTATTATCAACTCATTAACATACTATAAGGAATAATTAATTGATTCTCATACCCCCCCTTTTGTTATTTTTTATATCTTTGCAGCAGATTATGAGCAACAATAAAACAATGAGCGCGAAAAAAGTATTATTCATCACACAAGAAATTACTCCTTACGTACCCGAAAGTGAATTATCGTTAATAGGTCAAAACCTGCCACAGGCCATTCAAGACAAAGGCCGTGAAATCCGAACATTTATGCCTAAGTGGGGCTATGTAAATGAACGCAGAAATCAATTACATGAAGTGATTCGTTTGTCAGGGATGAATCTGATCATTGATGAAACAGACCATCCGTTGATCATCAAAGTAGCTTCTATCCAAGCTGCTCGCCGACAGGTTTATTTCATTGACAATGATGATTATTTCCAGCACCGATTGATGACTACCGACGAAGATGGCAATGAATATGAAGACAATGGCGAACGCGCCATATTCTATGCCAGAGGCGTTCTTGAAACAGTAAAAAAACTGCGCTGGTGTCCGGATGTAATTCACTGTCACGGATGGATGAGTGCTATGGTTCCATTGTATATAAAGAAAGCATACTGTGACGAACCTTCATTCAGAGACTCAAAAGTTGTATTTTCGGTGTATAGTGATGGATTCAAATCTAATTTAGCACCCAACTTTACCGAACAATTATTATTAAAAGGCATTACTCCTGAAGATGTTAAAATGATTAATTCTCCCGTTAATTACGAAGAATTATGTAAATTAGCCGTCGCTTATTCTGATGGAGTAGTACAAAACAGTGAACACGTCAACCAGAATATCATAGACTATGCAAAGAGTCTGAATATTCCAGTCATCGGTTACGAAGCTGACGAAACTGCATTTGCAGATGCATGCGATGCATTGTACGACAAAGTAACAGAAGATGCCGAATAAAAATTAATGTAAAAAATTAAACCATGAAAGTGAAGTTCTTGGCAGCCATGGGATTGGCTGCTGCCCTCTATAGTTGTGATGACCAAACTACCGGAATAGGTCAGTTTGTAGCCGATGGAGACCAGATAGAAGCATTTGCAGAAACCTATCCGGTAAAAACGGCTACACGTACACTCGACCGTGTCTATTCACGTTCCAGCACTGCTTATTTGGGTAAATTTACAGACAAAGAATTTGGTGAACTGAAAGCAGGATTTCTGGCGCAAATCAATTGTCCGGAAGGTTATAAGTTTCCAGAACGACTGGAAAAAATAGACTCTGTAACACTGGAGTTTTATTACAACAATTATTTTGGAGATTCACTGGCTTCACTTCGTGTAAAGGTAAAAGAGCTTGAAACTCCTTTCGAAGACGACGGTACACACAAAGAGTGGTATTATACAGACTACGACTTCAGCAATAGCAACGACTGGACTTATAAAAGCGAGCCTTTGGGTTTAAAAGATTATTCTGCCTACGACAAAACGGTAAGCGATTCTATACACAATACCAGCAATTACTATCCAAGCATCTCTGTACGGGTAAACGAAGACTTTGTAAACAGATTGTCTGAAGCAGCCAAAGAACAGCAAAGAGAAGGTGGTGAAGATTACTTTAAGGATGCACAAACATTCATTAATCACGTCTTCCCCGGATTTTATGCTGAAATAACCAATGGTGATGGCTCTATTGTATATATAGAAGATATATGGTTGCGTATGCAGGCTAAATATTGGATTAAGAACAGTGCCGGAGATAAAGATTCTTTGGCTACCACTTATATTCCATTTGCTGCATCAAAGGAAGTCTTTATGTCAACTAACTTCCACAATGCGAATTTCGACAGTCAAATGCAAGATGAAAAGGGTACTTATCTGAAAACTCCTGCTGGCTTGTGTACGGAAATGACTTTACCCTTGCAGAAAATCTTCGAAAGCGAACATTATCAGGATACATTAAATGCCGTATCTATTTCACTCCCGAAATACAAGAACGAAAGTGAAAGTAAATATAAAATGGGAACTCCATCTTATCTGATGCTGATACAGGAGTCTGAAATGATCGATTTCTTCGAGCAAAACAAAACGATTGACAACAAGAGTTCTTTTATTGCTTCTTATGACAGCAAAACCAACTCTTATTCATTCACTAAGTTGAACCGACTCATCAGCCGGATATTCAGCGAAATCAAGCCAGATAAAAACACCAATAACTGGGAAGAACTGGAAGAACAACATAAAGTATTGCTGATACCAGTTAATATCAGTTTAGATTCTCAGAACAATATCATTGGTGTAGAACATGATTTAAGTGTAAGCTCTGCACGACTCGTAAGAGGAACAGGGGATACAGAAGATATTAAGATGAATATTATTTATACGCGTCCTAAACTTCATTAAACTACATATTACAAAAATAAAAAGGCTACTCACAAACGAGTAGCCTTTTTTATTTCTATCAATTATTTCATCAGATAAAAGAAACCACTTATCGCTTTTAAACATAAAGGGAAAGATTCTAAACAACAGAACCTTTCCCTTCAACACAAGCTTTTATCTTTCTAGATAGGTTTTTATTCCTTATTTTGCGGCTTTCTTAGCAGATGCTTTTTTAGTTGCAGTAGCCTTTTCTCCCGCAGCTTTTGTAGAAGCAGCTTTCTTTGCAGCTGTTTCCTTCTTTCCTGCAGCAGCTTCAGCCTTCTTCAAGGCAGCCTGAAGTTTAGTCACCTCTTCTGTCAACTGAGTCAGTTCTTCACCCTGATTCTTGATTGTTGTCAGCAATGAGCCCAACTCTTCATTATCCATATCAACAGGATACAATGCATTTACGCGAGCTATAAAGTCGCCCAATATATTCATATAGTTTGTAAATGCATCATAAGGAGAATCATAAATTCCACGATTCAAGCCCACTCCTGTATCCTTTGTAGTCATGAAACGGAAGTTGTTACTAGCCTGCAGATAATCCCAATCCTGCTTGATTCGACGGTCATTACACAAATAAACACGTTCAGCTACACCATACAATTTATTGAAAGCCTCACGCTGCATTACGTTACCCAACCATGGGCTGATATCTCTTTCTTCGTCTGTCCAAGACATCGGATAAGGAACATCCACCATGTCTACAGATTTCAGTTTCGATACAATTTCGCTCGGAGTAGAGAAAGTTATACCTTTCTGTTTTGCACATACAGGCAATGCCTTCAAGAACTCCAGGATGTTAGAAGACAGCGGCTGAGCCATACCCAAAGCTGAGAGTTCCATAAACAGATTGATTACCTGCTCATTTTCAGGCATAGAAGCAATCCATCCAATATACTTATCGGCAAACAGCGGATATTCATTCCATTCAGTATTAGAAAAACGTAAACTAATATCGTCCGATAATTTAAAATCACGCATCAAAAGTTTCAGATTCGGATTTTCAGCACAATGATACAGATAGTGCGGACTCTTCCATCCCAACACATGTTTTGCGCCTTCTACCAACATACCCTTAAATCCCATGTCAGCTACTATACCACCAATTTCGTTGGTATAAATCAAACTGGAGTTACGGAATACCTTCGGTTCTTTTCCGAAATAATCTTTAATCTTACGACGCATACGTCCTACTTCTTCGCGGAAACAATCTTCATTTGCCAATGAAGAAAGACCGTGAGAATAAGGTTCACACAAGAATTCACAACATCCTGTATTATTCAGTTCATGCAACAGTTCAATTACTGCCGGAGCATGAATTTCCAACTGTTCCAAGGCAACTCCAGAAATAGACAAAGCAACTTTAAACGCTCCGCCATTTTCCTTGGCCATTTCAATCAGCGTTTTCAACGCCGGAATATAAGAACGTTCAGCTACTTCATTAATTCCCTGTTCATTGGCATAATCATCATAATAATAATGATCGGTACCTATTTCGAAGAAACGATAACGTTTCAGATGTATGATTTGATGTATTTCAAAGTAAAGACAGATTGTTTTCATAATGATTCAGATTTTTATTATTTACCATAGTTTTTCAAGACCTGCTCATACAGGTTACGGACTTTCAGACCTACTTTTTCCCAAACGATTCCATCTACCTCTTTCTTTCCTTCGTCACGCAAATATTCGTACAACGCCGGATTGGTACAAATAGAGTGAATAGCATCGGCCATAGCATGAATATCCCAATAATCTGTTTTAATACATTTCTCAAGGATTTCAGCACAACCCGATTGTTTAGATATGATAGTAGGTACACTACACTGCATGGCTTCCAACGGAGATATACCAAAAGGTTCAGATACAGAAGGCATAATATATACATCACTAGCCTTCAACACTTCATATACCTGCTTACCTTTCATAAATCCCGGGAAATGGAAACGATCTGCAATACCTCTTTCTGCAGCCAGTCTGATCATCGCATTCATCATATCACCACTACCTGCCATTACGAAACGGATATTACGGCTACGCTTCAATACAAGCGCTGCTGCTTCTACGAAATATTCCGGTCCTTTCTGCATGGTAATACGTCCCAAGAATGTAACAATCTTCTCTTTCGGGTTTCTTTTTGGAACAATATCCTGTATTTCCTGCGACAAAGGTGATACTGCATTATGTACAGTAAAGCACTTGCGAGGATCCTGATAATATTTATGAATCACAGTCTGACGTGTCAGCTCACTCACACACATGATACAATCTGCATGATCCATACCATTCTTCTCTATTGAATAAACAGTAGGATTTACATTACCGCGACTACGGTCAAAATCGGTTGCATGCACATGGATAACCAACGGTTTTCCGGAAATCTGTTTTGCATGGATACCTGCCGGATAAGTCAACCAGTCGTGCGAATGAATGATATCAAATTCCTGCTGACGGGCAACAACACCTGCCACAATAGAATAATTGTTTATCTCCTCATGAAGATTATCCGGATATCGGCCAGAGAACTCCATACATCCCAAATCATTAGTATGCATGTAGTTGAAATCGGCATATATATGATCACGCATATCATAATACAACTGCGGATCCATATAACTACCTACTCTGCTATTGACATAGTCCCACTGTACATCACGCCATACAATAGGCACACTATTCATTCCTATAATTTTCAAGAAGCTTTGGTCCTCATCGCCCCAAGGTTTCGGTATACAAAACGTAATATCCATGTCGGGTTGTTGCGACATACCTTTTGTCAAACCGTAACTGGCTGTACCCAAACCTCCTAAAATATGAGGAGGAAATTCCCAACCAAACATTAAAACTTTCATACTCTCTCCCCCTTTTTATTAGTTATCATACTTTTCCAATAAATTCAATGTACGCAAAATCTCAGCCACATTCATAGCAAATGATACAGCTCCTCGTCCTTTAAACGGTGGGTTTCCATCAAACAATTCAGGAATAGAGCCAATGCAATGGCGAGTCATTTCATCTTCATAGCTGATCAATTGACGTTCCACGAAGGAGATCGCACTGCGCTTATAGATGCGCAAATAAGCCTCCAGGTAGAATCCTTCAAGCCAAGGCCATGCTGTACCCTGATGATATGCATAATCACGCTGCAACTGAGGACCTACATAGTTTGGATTATATCCTCCACTCTTCGGGCTCAACGAACGAAGTCCTTTAGGAGTAAGAAGTTCCTTAGTCACAATATCTACCACAGCTTTCTTTTGTTTCGCATCCAAAGGAGAATAATCGAATGCTGCTGTAAATATCATATTCGGACGAACACTCCAGTCCATCATTGTTCCATCGACATAATCGAGCAGATAACCATATTCATTCAGGAAAGTATCTATAAATGAATGAGCTACACGTGTTGCCAACTGTTCCAAACGAACGGTAAACTCATTTTCATTATTTTCTCCCAAAAGTGCTGCCACAAATTTCAGTGCATTGTACCACAATGCATTAAATTCTACAATATATCCTGTACGAGGAATTACCGGATGACCGTTAACAGAAGAGTTCATCCAAGTAATTGCTTTTTCCTTTCCGTCAGAATAAATCAGGCCATTCTCACACACCGTCATATTAGGATGCTTGCCATCGAGCAAGAATGTCATGATGTCTTTCAGTAATGCACCATATCTGGCCTTGGCGGCATCATGGGATACCATTTTATCATATTGCTGAATAGTCCATACAGCCCACAATAAAACATCCGGATGTTCCATTTCATATACTTTCAAGTCAGTCTGCTCGCCTTTCATGAAAGCATAAATGGCCTTGACTGCAGTGTCCATTACAGTCTCAAACTTTTCTACTTCATTAATAGCCAACATCAATCCCGGCAATGCAATAAACATATCGCGAGCACGACATTTGAACCAAGGATAACCAGCCAAAACATATGACTCTCCGTGCTGTTTATTCAGGAACTGATGAGCGGCATTAATCAAACAATTCTTGAAATTGTCTCTCGGAATTCGTCTATCCACCTCAGAAGCAAAAAGTCCGTTCAGTTCTGCAGGATCAATCGGAGACACAGCTCCTGAAAAGACAATGGATTCCCCTTTTTCAATATCCATTTCAAAATAGCCCGGAACATAAAGATCTTCATTGAAATCATAGCCACGTTCCTGTTCTTTCGGATATTCGATTCCTCTATACCAATCGGGAGTAAAACAGAATGTATTCGACTTACTGAACTGCATATACAAATCCGGATATCCGGCATACATACATGTCTTTATTCCGTTTTCAACTGCCTCATACTGACGGTTCACCTTATCATTTTCATGAGTATACTGACGTACACTACGGAATGCCAAGTAAGGACGGAAACGAAGAGTTGTCTTTGAATGTGCTTCCATCAAAGTATACCGGATCAGAATTCGATTTTCATGGTGTACGAAAATAATTTCTTTTTTCAATACAACCCCACCTACCCTATAAATAGTAGTAGGCACCTTGTCGCACTCAAACTCACGGATGTACTTATGACCGCGCGGACTATAATTATCACCATGATATTTGTGTAACCCAAGATTGAATTCAGCTCCATGCTGAATAACAGTCTCATCCAAAGAAGAAAGCAACACATGGTTCTCATCATCCAATTCAGGAATTGGAATCACAAGCAACCCATGATATTTGCGAGTATTACAATCTACAATAGTAGAACAATGATACGCTCCAGACCGGTTTGTACGAAGAATCTCACGCGGTAAAGACTCTTCCAAATTTGTCATCAGCGTCTTATCGAATCGTAAATAACTCATAGTTGTATATTAAGGTTATAGTTAATTATTCTATAAAAAATGTTATTTTTACATGTGCTCAAAATTAGTAATTAAATAAACACTACAAAATTAAAAGTGTACTTTTTTTTCTTCATCCTTGTTTTTTTCTCTACTACAAGAAGCTTTCTCCCGACTCATTCGTTTTTTACTTCAAGCATATAGCAAATCTGAAAAATTCTAAGTACCTTTGTAGCATAGAATACATTATACACATATACGTAAAACAATATGCAGGAAAAAATCATTATTCTTGATTTCGGGTCGCAGACCACACAGCTTATCGGGCGTCGTGTTCGCGAACTGAACATGTATTGCGAGATTGTTCCCTACAACAAGTTTCCACACAATGACCCTTCTGTAATTGGTGTCATTCTTTCCGGAAGCCCTTTCTCCGTATACGACGAGAAAGCTTTTAAGGTAGACTTGACAGACATTCGCGGCAAGTACCCTATTTTAGGCATCTGCTATGGCGCGCAATTTATGGCTTACACCAATGGCGGAAACGTTGAACCGGCTAATACACGTGAATACGGACGTGCACATCTGGCTACTTTCAAACACGACAATCCGTTATTGAAAGGCATTCGTGAAAACTCTCAAGTTTGGATGAGCCACGGTGACACCATCACTGCAATACCGGAAAACTTTGAAATTATCGCATCAACAGACAAGGTTGCAGTAGCTGCTTATCAGGCTAAAGGAGAAAAACTGTGGGGAGTACAGTTCCATCCGGAAGTATTCCACAGCGAAGACGGAACATTACTTTTGAAAAACTTCGTAGTAGACATTTGCGGCGGTAAACAAGACTGGAGCGCTGCTTCATTCATTGAAACAACTGTAGCTGAATTGAAAGCACAATTAGGCAATGATAAAGTTGTTTTAGGTTTGAGTGGAGGTGTAGACTCTTCAGTAGCAGCCGTATTGCTGAACAAGGCTATCGGCAAGAACCTGACATGTATCTTTGTCGACCACGGAATGTTGCGTAAAAACGAATTCAAGAATGTATTGCATGATTACGAATGCCTGGGATTGAACGTAATCGGTGTAGACGCCAGCAAAAAATTCTTCTCAGAACTGGCTGGTGTAACAGAACCGGAACGTAAACGTAAGATTATCGGCAAAGGATTCATTGATGTATTCGATGAAGAAGCACATAAGATTAAAGATGTAAAATGGCTGGCACAGGGTACTATCTACCCAGACTGCATCGAATCTTTGTCTATTACTGGTACAGTAATCAAGAGTCACCACAACGTAGGTGGTCTGCCGGAAAAGATGAACCTGAAGCTTTGCGAACCTCTCCGTCTTTTGTTTAAAGACGAAGTACGTCGTGTA
>UQPQ01000026.1 GCA_900542985.1 uncultured Bacteroides sp. | reverse complement strand
TATGAGCGATTACCCAATGCTCATTTCCAATAAATTACACTCTTTTCGTAACTTCGGAGTCACAAAGATACGAGTTTTTCGTACTTCATTCTTCTTTTATTTGTACTTTTGTTCTCATAAGTATACGACTGAATTTGTTTGAAAATACTAAATACTTAGAGTAACAGTAGAGATACATGGAAGAACAATTTGATATACGTGATTATAGACCTTCCGGCAAAGAACGCGATTTCGAAAACGCTTTGCGTCCGCTTCAGTTTGGCGACTTCAGCGGGCAGGACAAAGTGGTGGACAATCTGCGTATCTTCGTGAAGGCAGCGCGGCTTCGTGCCGAGGCACTGGATCATGTGTTGCTGCATGGTCCTCCCGGACTGGGAAAAACTACATTGAGTAACATTATTGCCAACGAGTTGGGGGTAGGCTTTAAGGTCACTTCCGGTCCGGTACTTGATAAGCCCGGCGATCTGGCTGGAGTACTGACCAGTCTGGAACCGAACGATGTCTTGTTTATCGACGAGATACATCGTCTCAGTCCGGTTGTGGAAGAATATCTGTATTCGGCAATGGAAGACTATCGTATTGATATTATGATAGACAAAGGCCCCTCTGCCCGGAGTATTCAAATCGATCTGAATCCGTTTACTCTTGTGGGAGCTACTACCCGAAGCGGATTGCTTACGGCTCCTCTTCGCGCCCGTTTTGGTATCAATCTGCATCTGGAGTATTACGACGACTCTGTACTTTCGCGCATCATCTTGCGTTCGGCTGGTATTTTAGGAGTTCCTTGCGATGTGGATGCGGCAGGAGAGATTGCTTCGCGTAGCCGGGGTACCCCGCGTATAGCCAATGCACTGTTGCGCCGTGTACGCGACTTTGCGCAGGTAAAAGGCTCGGGGCGTATTGATGTAGAGATTGCCCGTTATGCCTTGGAGGCATTGAATATAGACCGTTATGGTCTGGATGAAATAGACAACAAGATACTCTGTACGATTATCGACAAGTTCAAGGGAGGACCTGTAGGACTGACTACCATTGCTACGGCATTGGGAGAGGATCCCGGTACACTGGAAGAAGTGTACGAGCCTTTTCTTATTAAGGAAGGTTTCCTAAAACGTACGCCACGCGGAAGAGAAGTAACCGAACTGGCTTACCGGCATTTGGGAAAGAACTTGTATCAGACAGAGCGAACTTTATTTGATTAAATGTTATGGCTGGACTGAAATCATTGGCTAAAGATACGGCTATTTATGGTCTGAGTAGTATTGTAGGCCGTTTCCTCAATTATCTGTTGGTACCGCTTTATACAGCCGTGCTTCCGGCTGCATCGGGAGGATACGGAGTGGTATCGAATGTATATGCTTATACAGCTCTGATTCTGGTGCTGTTGACATTTGGCATGGAGACCGGTTTTTTCCGCTTTGCCAACAAGCAGGACGAGCAACCGGAGAAAGTATATGCTAATTCGTTACTGTTTGTAGGAGGGCTTTCCTTGTGTTTTGTAACCTTGTGTATGCTTTTCCTGCATCCCATTTCCTCTTTTCTGGAATATCCCGATCATCCCGATTATGTAGGAATGATGATAGTGGTGGTGGCATTGGATTCTTTTCAGTGTATTCCGTTTGCATATTTACGTTACAAGAAGCGCCCGATTAAGTTTGCTGCCATCAAACTTTTCAATATCATAGGAAACATTGGTCTGAATCTGTTCTTTTTGCTGCTTTGCCCGTATCTGGCTCAGCATGCACCAAGTACTGTTTCGTGGTTTTATAATCCGGATTATCTGGTGGGATATATCTTTGTATCCAACCTGATTATGTCGGCTGTACAGATGTTTTTCTTTATTCCCGAACTGCGTGGATTCTCTTATCGTATGGATAGAGTCCTGATGAAACGGATGATATCATATTCGTTTCCTATATTGATTTTCGGAGTGGTAGGAATCCTGAATCAGACCATTGATAAGATGATTTATCCGTTCCTGTTCGACGATCGTCAGGAAGGATTGGTGCAATTGGGTATTTATAGTGCTACCAGTAAAGTAGCTATGGTAATGGCTATGTTCACTCAGGCATTCCGTTATGCTTATGAGCCTTTTGTATTCGGTAAGAATAAGGACGCAGACAACAGGAAGGTATATGCATCGGCTATGAAGTACTTCTTTATTTTCTCTTTGCTGGCCTTTCTGGCTGTGATGTGTTATATGGATGTGTTGAAGTACATGGTAGCACGCGACTATTGGGAAGGGCTGAGTGTGGTGGCTATTGTGATGTTGGCAGAAATATTGAAAGGTATTTACTTCAATCTTTCTTTCTGGTATAAACTGACCGATGAAACACGATGGGGAGCTTATTTCTCTCTTATCGGATGTGCTATTTTGCTTCTGATGAACATCTGGCTGGTTCCGCTTTATGGCTATGTAGCTTCTGCCTGGGCTTCGGTAGCCGGTTATGGCGTAATCACTTTATTGTCGTATGTAATCGGTCAGAAGAAATATCCGGTGCATTATCCGCTGCATAGCATGTTTTTGTATTTGCTGTTAGCAGGAGTATTGTTTTTCTTGTCACAATATGTGATAATAGAAAATCTGTTTTTCCGCTTGGCGTTCCGTACTGCCTTGCTGATTGTGTTTGTGGTTTATGTATTAAAAAAGGATTTGCCTGTACGAAATATTCCAGTGTTAAACCGTTTGATAAAGAAATAACATGATGAAAGTTAGAAAAGACAGAAAGTTCCTTCTTCGTAAGTTCTTCCATGAGTATTTGGATTTGAATCGCAGTAAAGAAGATGAGCAAATTACGGTCCATGCCATCCGTAGTGGAGTTGAGTTTAAGGGAACCAATCTATGGGTCTTGATTTTTGCTACCTTCATTGCTTCTTTGGGCTTGAATGTGAACTCAACAGCAGTAATTATCGGTGCCATGCTGATTTCTCCTCTGATGGGGCCGATTATGGGAGTCGGACTCTCTGTGGGGCTGAACGACTTTGAGCTGATGAAGCGTTCACTTAAGAATTATCTGGTAGCCACTCTGTTTAGTGTGACTACTGCTACTATTTATTTTTCTTTTACTCCGCTGGACGAGGTACAGTCGGAATTGTTGGCCCGTACTTCACCTACCATTTACGATGTATTTATAGCTTTGGTCGGTGGTTTGGCTGGGATTGTGGCACTGGCAACAAAAGAAAAAGGAAATGTGATTCCAGGTGTGGCTATTGCTACTGCTTTGATGCCTCCGCTTTGTACAGCAGGTTTCGGGCTGGCTACTGGCAATCTGCTTTATTTCCTTGGAGCATTTTATTTGTATTTTATCAACTCCGTGTTCATCAGTTTGGCTACTTTTATTGGAGTACGTGTAATGCATTTCCAGAGAAAGGAGTTTGTAGACAAGGCGCGGGAGAAGTTGGTAAAACGCTATATAGTGGGAATTGCCATTGCTACGATGTGTCCTGCCATTTATCTGACATATAGTATTGTACGCGAAACATTGTATGTAAGTGCTGCAAATAGTTTCATTAGCGCAGAAATACAGTCTCCGGAATCGCAGGTATTGAGTAGAGAGGTGTCTTATCCCAAGCGTGAAATCAAGGTTGTATTGGTAGGAAAAGAAATTCCGGAAGAACAGTTGTCTGCCTTGCGTCTGAAGCTGGAACAATATAAACTGAAGAATACGAACCTGGTTGTATTCCAGGGAGTAAATAATGCCGGAATGGATATCAGCAACATCAAGTCAATGGTGATGGAAGACTTCTATAAGAACAGTGAACAGCAGTTGCTTCGCCAAAAACAGGAACTGGATTCGCTGCATGAAGAACTGTCCGCTTATTCCGGTGCCAATTTGCTAGATAAAAAGATGGGACAGGAGATGAAAGTATTGTTCCCTTCTGTACGTGCTGTTTCTGTTTCGAAAGGCTTACAGTTGCAAGTCGATAGTGCCTGTATGGATACTTTGACTTTTGCCTTTATCGATTGCAATAGAGAATTAAGTACGGCAGAGAAAGAAAAAATGCGTAGTTGGTTAAAAGCACGTACCGGTGCAAATAAGTTAAGACTGATTGTAGAGTAAATAGAATAATAATTACGATTTTTAATATCCTTCATGTGGACATCCTGTTTTTATGGGTGGGAAGCATGAAGGATTTTTTTTATTCTTTATAAAAGCATCGATTGTTTATGTTGTGGCTTTGTATTCTGAAAGATGTATTTATAGATTCAAATCAGAATATAATGCATAATGATTGCACAATAATCTATCTTTTTGTTTGGAAAGCTTATGTAACTTTGTTTTCATGGAGATAACCTTATATCTTAAAAGAGTAGTGGAAAATATTCTTGGGGGAGAGTATTTTCACTATTATGTATAACATGAAAAATAAGATGATAATGAGTAAGAAAAGCTTGTGGGTCTTGGGACTTTTATTTTGCTATATAGCAGGGTATGGGCAACAGAAAGTAGGACTTGAAGAACTGGATTTGTCAAAAGTGTGGATGGAGTATGGGAAAGTGACAAAGGGGACATCTGTAACAGCCGAACCTGTCCTAATGGAAGGAAAGATAAGAAGTGATGTTGTAGGTTTTCATGCCAATGGACTGGCTAAACTTAAATTGGACGGAAAGTGTATACGATTTACGGCAAAGGTAGGGATGGTTCCTACTGAGATTGATGTGTATGATTCATCTCTTATGGTACAGCCTTTGGTTGACGGAACAAAGCTTTTATTTTCTACAACATCGGATAATACGAAACAATTCAGAGCCTTGGTCGGAAAAGATGGAAAGGTTGATTGTGGAAGTGTGTTTTTAGTCTTGAAATTGGACGGGCGGGAAGTGTATAATAGTGGAGTACTTCGTCCGTCGGATGGATGGAAAACTATAGATGTAAATCTGGAAAAAGGCAACATCTTGGAGATGGCATTTTATTCAACGGAGGATGGTGCAAGTGGAGACAATGTGGTGCTGGTTTCTCCTCAATTGACTTATCAAGGTGAGAAACCGCAATTAGTGGATGTAAGTACCATGGGGAAAGGACCATCGCAGTCTGAAAGTGTCGTTCAGAATCTGGAAAAGAAATTATCATCCTTGCCTGTTATGAATGGTTTACTTTCTGAGAAAACAGCATTCGACTGGTTGCTTACACCGGAAAAGTCGCAGGCCGGGGTGTATCGTACGGCAGATGGAAAAGGGATTGTAATTGCCAATGCAATGGTTTCTCGTACTTTTCGTATATTCCCTAATTTGGCTACAGTAGACTTTACAAACCGTATGTTGGGTGAGAGCTTGCTTCGTGCTGTCAGCAGTGAGGGAAATTTATGGATTGATGGTAAGAAGTGGACACTTGGAGGCTTGGGTGGTCAGCCCGAACGTGCTTATTTGAAGGAAGAATGGTTGGATGATTTATATACCCTTCCGGAGTCATTCTTGGTAGAAGATTTTGAGGTAAAATCTTTAGAGGAATCCATTCGTTGGGCACGTAGCCGTTGGGCTTTGAATAAAGAAGCTGCCACCGGTAAGGAGTTGATCTTTACTTTACGTGGGGATAAAGAGCTGAAAGATGTGAAAGTGAAATTGCATTTTGCCATTTATGATAAGATTCCTGTCATTCGTAAATGGTTTGAAGTTGAGAATGGCTCCTCTATGCCGTTGAATATCGATCATTTTCAATTGGAATATCTGGCTTTTGCTGAACCGGAATCTCCGGGTGCCGGTGATCCTGCTACATTCCGTCTTCCCAATATTCATGTAGAAAGCGATTATGCTTGTAACGGTGCTTTTACAGAGAAGGAGACAGATATTACAGAGAAATGGGTCGAAGACAAAGATTATACTTCACAGCGTAATTATTTGTTACAGACACCTTGCATTTTGCAAGTTGCTCCTCCTATAGGGCCAGATCAGTTGATAAAATCGGGAGAACACTTTTCGTCGTTTGGAGTATACGAAATGCCTTTTGACAGTGATGACAGGGAACGGAAAGGACTTTTTACCCGACATTTCTATAAAACGGTAGCCCCTTGGACTACAGAGAATCCTATCTTTATGCATCTCACCTCAAGCGATCCGGAAGTGGTGCGTCAGGCTGTTGATCAGTGTGCAGAGACCGGTTATGAAATGATTATCCTGAGCTTTGGCTCTGGAGCCAATGCAGAAGATGTGTCGGAAGAAAATATAGCTCATCTGAAGAAACTGGTAGATTATGCAAAGAGCAAGGGAATAGAGATGGGATGCTATGCCTTGTTGGCAAGTCGGTGGATCAGTGATGAAGTGGATGTGATAAATCCGGAGACTGGAAAACGTGGTGGTATGCATTTCGGCAGTTCGCCTTGTCTGTGTAGTGAATGGGGATATGATTATTCCCGAAAGATAAAGACCTTCTTTGAAAAAACAGGAATGAGCTGTTTCGAACACGACGGTTCTTATCCGGGTGATGTCTGTGCTTCGACTACACATGCTCATCACAAAGGCTTGAAAGATTCTCAGTGGAATCAGTTTTATAAGATTACCGAGTTGTATCACTGGATGTGTGAGAATGGTATCTATCTGAATGTGCCGGATTTCTATTTCTTGAATGGTTCAACTAAAGTTGGAATTGGCTACCGGGAGGTAAACTGGTCTTTGCCTCGTGACCGGCAATTGATTCACACCCGTCAGTTGAATTACGATTGTACCTGGGAACGTATTCCTTCTTCTCTTTGGAGTTTTGTTCCACTGGTTGAATATCATGGGGGAGGCAAGGCTGCTACTCTTGAACCATTGAGTGAATATTTGTATGAGTATAAAATGCTGATGTTTCAAAACTATGGAGCAGGAGTGCAAGCCTGTTATCGTGGACCTCGTTTGTATGATACTCCGGAAACCAAACGGGTGGTAATGGAAATTATAAATTGGTATAAGAAGTATCGTCGGATTTTGAATAGTGATATCATTCATTTGCGAAAGCCAGATGCACGTGACTGGGATGGACTGATGCATGTGGATCCCAAAGGAAAGGAAAAGGGACTGGCGATGTTCTTTAACCCAACGGATAAGGAGATGACTCGTAAGATACAAATTCCTTTGTATTATACTGGGCTGAAGGAAAAAGTCAGTGTACGAGAACAGGAAGGAAAGCGTGTGGTTTACCGCTTGAACCGTGAGTTTGAAATAGAACTGACTGTCAAGATTCCTGCTAAAGGGTATACTTGGTATGTATTTGAGTAAGAATCTAATATATTTGATGAAATGAAGTATAAAATTGTGTGTATGGGTGCACTGATGCTTTTTTCAAACTCTTTATGGGGACAAAAGGCTCAGATGAATCTAAGTATTGAAAAAGAAAGGCTTTCTTATAATGTAAGCTATGAAGGACGTTCTGTAATAGATTCTTCTCCTTTAGGCTTGAATGTGGATAATGTCTTGTTGGGGCAGGATGTAAATATAACTCCTGTTGAAACAAAGGAACAGGGAGGAAAATGTTATGAAGTTAAACGTAAGGGAACTCTTTCATTTTACATAGATGTCCGTGAATTTGATGATGGAGTGGCTTTCCGCTATCGTATACCGTCTGAAGGACCACGTTGTATTTATGGAGAACAAACGGCTTTTACTTTTCCAGTTTCTACCCGTGTATGGTATGCCAGCGGTCCTTTTCAATATGGATGGATTCAAGCTTATCAAGAACGGACTGTAGATAGTTTGGAAAATGAACTATTGGCTCCTCCCGCTACATTTCGTTTGCCGGATGGAACGTATGCAGCTATAACAGAAGCTAATTTGTTCCAATATCATGGAGCTGTATTATGGGGAGAAACAGAAAATCGGGTACGTGTTGGATATGTAGAGAATAAAGGACATTTGGAAACAGGTACTATTACAGGGATTCCTGCATCTAAATATTGGCATGAGGTTGTAAAGGATGTTCCTTGGATTGTGTATCCGGATAGTAGTTTGCATGAAATCAGAACTCCGTGGAGAGTTTTGATGCTTGCAAAAGATTTAAATGGATTAGTAAACAATCGCATTATAGCACAAGTGTGTGATAAGCCGGATCAAACATTGTTTCCTGAAGGACAGCATACCTCTTGGATAAGACCTGGACGCTCTGTATTTACTTGGTTAGTAGAAGGGCAGAATAGACTGAGTGTGGCGAATCATAAGAGATATGTGGATGGTGCTTCAGAATTAGGCTTACAGTCGGTTGTAGTGGATGACGGATGGGAGCTGTGGTCTGAAACAGAACCGGAGGGTAAGAGTAAAACCAAATGGGAGTATTTGTCTGAATTGGTGGATTATGCTCGTAATAAACAGGTTGATATATGGGTATGGCGTCCGTCTTCACCAAGAAATGGAAACAAAACTGATATTGGTCTGAATGATCCGGATGAGCGTAAGGATTTTATGAAGAAGTGTGCGCAGGTTGGTGTAAAAGGATTGAAAATCGATTTCTTCCATACGGAAAATCTGTATACTGTCAATTTAATGGAGAATATACTTCGGGATGCAGCTCGTGAGCATTTGATGGTAATTTTTCACGGAGTGAATAAGCCTACAGGAGATAGTTATACTTATCCTAACTTATTGGCAAAAGAAGCTGTAAGAGGATTGGAAAGTGTTGGAGGAGAAGATACATGGGCACCTGGACCTGCATGGCCGTATCATAATACTGTACTTCCTTTTACGCGCTGGCTGGCAGGTCCTGCAGATTATACCCCTCTGAATTTCCGGGCATTCTGTCCACCTTCGGTAACATTTACCCACCAGTTGGCCTCTATCTATATGTTTACATCTCCGATGCTGATTTTTGCAGCTGATATGGAAGATATGTTGTCATGTCCGGGACGTAAATTTATAGAAGAAGTTCCTGTGGTATGGGATGAACATTATGCACTTCCTGAAAGTGAAATAGGTCTGTTGGCGGCTATAGCAAGAAGAAAAGGAGATGTGTGGTATTTATCTGTATTAAATGGAGAGCAGGAAAGAACAATAGAATTATCATTGAATTTTCTTCCCAAAGGAACCTATAAGATGACGGTTGCTTCGGATAAAGGAAGAAAGGAAATTGTAGTAAACGAGAAGAAAATCCGTTCATTCCGTCCGTTGACACTGACACTGATGTCTGGAGGTGGATGGTTGGCCAAATTTGAAAAAGTAAAATAGATATCAGTATTGAGAAAAAACAGGAGACCACTTCATTGCAATGAAGTGGTCTCCTGTTTTTTATTTTTTACGTTTGCGACGTGCCCATCCTTCTTCTTCGAAGCCCGGATTTTCACCTTTGGATGAATTGTCATCTTGGAAGAATTGTTTCCAATCATCTTTTCTCTTTGGACCACGTGCTGCAGTATATCCCCGTTCTTCCCGGCTGGGTTTACTTGTTTTCTTTTCAGTTTTACCTTTCTTCTTTCCGCTTTTGTCGCTTTTTCCGGTATTCTCTCCGGCAACTTCTACAATCACTTTGCGTCCGTTGAGGCTTACCTTGTTCAAAGCTTTAATTACCATAGGTGCTTGCGCTTCTATGATCTCGAAGAAAGAAAAGTTCTGCATCAAATCGATACGGCCAATCTGAATTCGCTGTTTCTTTAGGTTACGGTTTACCAATTCTATAATCTGATTGGCATAGAATCCGTCGGTCTTTCCTAAATTCAAGAACAAACGGGTATATCCTTTTTCTGCCTTGCGTGCAGTCTTTTCACGGTCGGAGCCTCTGTCTTTTCGTTCCTTTGCAGTTTCTTTCTTGTCGTTTCCTTTAGGCTGCTCTATTTCCGGAGCATTCTTATAGTAATCGAGGAAGCGGTTGAATTCCATTGAAACCACGCGTTTGATAAGGTCTTCTTTACTCAACCATTCCAGTTTGCGGTAAATGTTGGGTAAGAATGTTTCAATCTCTTCTTCGTCTACCTTTACTTTTTCGATATCATCGATTACCTTGATAAGTTGTTGTTCGCAGATTTCCTTTCCGGAAGGAAGTGTACCTATGGTAAACTTCTTATTGATGATACGTTCTATTTCGCGCATCTTTCCTTTTTCTCGGAGATTGATGATGGCAATAGAAACACCCGTCTTTCCTGCACGTCCGGTACGTCCGCTACGGTGTGTGTAGCTTTCGGTATCATCAGGTAAGCCATAGTTGATTACATGTGTCAGGTCGTTTACGTCCAGTCCGCGTGCGGCTACATCGGTAGCAACCAGCAATTGTAAATGACGTTGGCGGAACTTCTGCATTACCAGGTCGCGTTGTACCTGACTCAGTTCTCCATGCAACGAGTCGGCATTGTATCCGTCTTGTATCAATTTGTCGGCTATTTCTTGAGTCTCTTTACGAGTACGACAGAAAATAATGCCATATATCTGTGGGTAAAAGTCTACTACACGCTTCAGTGCCAGATACTTGTCTTTTGCATGTACGGTATACGCAATGTGATGTACATTTTTGCTACCCTCGTTTTTTGTACCAATGGTTATTTCCTTGGCATTATGCAGATAAGTTTTAGCAATACGTGCAATTTCCGGACTCATGGTAGCCGAGAACATTAAGGTATTGCGGTCTTCTGGTACCTGTTCAAGGATGGCATTGATGCTGTCTGTAAATCCCATATTCAGCATCTCGTCTGCTTCGTCCATTACAACGTCTGCAATGGTTTCCAGATGAGCTACTTTTCTTTCCATCAGGTCGATAAGACGTCCTGGGGTAGCCACAATAATGTGTACACCCTTTTTCAGACTACGTATTTGGCTGTCGATAGAGGAGCCGCCATATACGGGTAATATCTTCAAATCGGTAATATACTTGGAGTAGTCAGTTAAGTCTCCTGCTATTTGCAGGCAGAGTTCACGAGTAGGGCAAAGTACCAATGCTTGTGGTACTCGTTTGCTTACGTTAATCTTTTGTATCAGCGGCAGACCAAATGCGGCTGTTTTTCCGGTTCCGGTTTGTGCCAGAGCCACTACGTCATTGCGGTTGCCCAGCAGATACGGGATCACTTCTTCTTGTACAGGCATGGGGTTTTCATATCCCATTTCTTCGATTGCTTTCCGTATCTCGGGTGAAACGCCGAGTTCTTCAAATGTTTTCATCTATTTCAAAAATCTAATTCAATGGCAAAGATACGGATAATTAGCGGATTATACGCTATTTATCCGTATCTTTATTTGTTCAGTCCTTGTCGGGCTGATATTCAAGAATATCGCCAGGCTGGCAATTGAGTTCCCGACAAATGGCTTCGAGTGTGGAAAAGCGGATGGCTTTGGCTTTTCCGGTTTTAAGAATGGACAGGTTGGCCGGTGTCAGTTCAATCCGTTCGGCCAGTTCGCCCAACGAAATCTTACGTTTGGCCATCATCACATCAAGGTTGACTATAATAGGCATATGTTTTTGAGCTTTATATTATATAGTTAAGTCTTGTTCTTCTTTCAGTTTGACGCCCACAGCGAAGATTTCGGTGAGTAGAATCATGACTGCCAGTGTACCCCAGTCGATTTCGAGACTGGTTATTCCATCGACGGTATATCCCGGTATATTGATTTGCTGGAGTGCGCTCTGTTCCAACATAAGATTAAGCAAGCCTAAAATTGCGCAAAATCCGGTGTATGAATAGGTGAACCATCGCAGCCACCAGATGTTTTTGCGTGAGAACACATCCTTGCGTGAGATGCGGATGAGCAGACGTATCAGGCTGTACATTCCGTACAGAACAGCGAGAAGGCCTATTAGAATGGCTGGACTAAATATCAGAAAACTGGTGGAAGGTTCAATGTAGCATTCTATTTGCGAGGTCTGATAGGGTACGGCAGCCTGTAAGGTGTCGGCTGGGATACTTTCTATCGGTGTGACCTCTACTGATACCCGATGGAAATGTTCTATCTTCTTGACTGTTCCATTTTCTGCCATTACTATTTTATTTTGTTCATATCCGTCGTTGAAGCCTTCTTGAAATTCTTTGCTCATATCGGGCAAACTGAATATAAACTCTCCAATAATGATGAGGATAGCCAATATTCCTAAAAGACTAATATGTTTCATAGGTCGGTAAATTTACATGGTTTATACTTCTTGGGGTAAAACAGATTCTTTGGATTCTTCTTTCCACTTGGCTGGTTGTGGTACCAGCTTTTTGCGGATGTAAAAGATGCAGGCAAGACTGATTAAAATTCCTCCTATTGCATATAGGGTAGCTCCTGCCAGTCCCATCTCTTCTTGCATGCTGGCAAATGGATTGTCAGACAAATAATAGTTGACAGTAGTCAGTCCGTTGTTTACGAAATGCATGCAAATGCTGGGCAAAAGGCTTCCTGTGCGGTAATATACCCATCCCAGTGCTAGTCCGAGAATAAAGGCAAAGGGCGCTTGTTCCAGATTGCCATGTACAATGCCAAAGACCAGAGAAGAAACGAGGATAGCGAAAACTGGGCTTTTACCTGTTTTCAGCAGATGTCCCATGATGGCGCCTCGAAAGACCAACTCTTCCACTATTGGTGCCAGGATGACCACACTGATTACTCCTAAAGGATTACCCATCATAATTTTCATGGTCCGGATAAATTCTTCGGAAGGGGTGGTAATCCATTCGCTAAGGTAACTGGTCCACATACCCATGCCGATGACAAATACACAACTTGCCACTAATAGTCTGTAAGAATATACGGAGAATGTTTCTCTGTTAAGTTCTACATATTTCCATCCTAAGATGTGTGCGGCCATGGCCAAAGTGGATACAATTCCGGAGATGAGCGTAACCGTGATAAAGGTAGGAGTGGTTGCTTCCGGTATCTCCAATGTACCGGTACTAACGTACAGAGAAAGTACATAGATGAACATCCCTACGAAAGCGAAGGCTAACTGATAGCCGATAAAATACAATGCAAGTTTGATAGTGCGTCCCATAATTGTACTATTTTTATGTGTGAATTAAATTTGTTGTTAAAAGGTCGTGTAAGTAAATTGTGTTTCTTGCGTTGTGACTGTGACTGCTAATAAGATATCGTTTGAGTCTGAATAGTAAATATATTGCTGTTCGTTTTCGGTAAAATTCTTCTTCTTTTTGTTCCATTCTGCATAAGTCAGGATGGTAGTGCTAGGACCGTCTTTTACCGTTAGCAGGTAGGCTGGCTGCCATTGCTGGCAGTATTGCTCCCAACGGTACGCTTTTTTTTCTGTAATTGCTCCGTCTGTGTTTCGCTTGTATTCGTATTTGATGCATGGAGTCAGTGTCTTGCCATCCTGGTTTAAAGTAGATACTAACAGTGTGTGTTCATCTTCGCCATAGATAAATGTGCCTTGATGTTCGGCATGGGCAGTAGTAAAACTCGTGGCGCCAAATGCCATTACGAATACTGATTTCAATACGATTGCTTTCATGTGTGTGTTGTGTTTAATGTTATAATTTGTTTCTTCGATAAATATTTATCGTTTTTCGATATGCAAATGTATGTCTTATTTTTTAATTACAAAAGAAAAACATAAATATTTTATCGAAAAACAATATATTTTTATCATTTTATTATATTGTTTATTCTTGTAAACTACGATATAGGGAGAAAGAGTATAAGTATTTTCATTTCTAGGTTTATGTGCTTTCCTGGAATTCTTTTTTGTAATAAGGAGAATGAACTCTATGCTTCAGGTAAAATACTTTAAATTGTAGGACAAAAACTATATTGAAAATTATTATATTCGCACATCTATCTATTAAACAATACACATGAGACATTTTATTTTATCATTAGCTTTAAGTCTATTTGCTACAGGAAGTGCATGGGCACAAACCTTGAAGTCACCAGATGGCAATCTGGTATTAGATTTTCATTTGTCGGGTACAGAAACCCCTGTTTACTCTTTGGATTATAAAGGTAAGCCGATTATTAAAGAAAGTAAGATGGGATTTGTCTTGCATCCGGATTATCAGTTCAATCAAGATTTTGAAATAGTTGATACAAAGTTCGCTGAATCGGATACCACATGGGAAACAGTGTGGGGACAAAACAAGGAGATTCGTGATAATCATAAGGAAATGTTTGTAGCCTTACGTCAGAAAAAAACTGGTTGGCTGTTGAATATTCGTTTCCGTCTCTTCGATGACGGGCTGGGATTTCGATATGAATTCCCGGTACAAAAAGAACTGCGTCATTTTATCATTATGCAGGAAAATACAGAATTCAGTTTGGCAGGAGATCATAAAGCATTCTGGATTCCGGCTGACTATGATTCAAATGAGTATCCGGTAACTACATCTCGTTTGTCGGAGGTGGCAGGCTTGAAAGATGCCGTATTGAAAGAACCGCTTGCTGCTCAAGCTCCTCCTAAAGAACTGGCAGTGCAGACACCGCTAATGATGAAGACAGGCGAGGGACTCTATGTAAATATTCATGAAGCTGCACTGGTGGATTATCCAGCTATGTGTTTGAATCTGGACGACAAGACTTTCCGTATGAGTGCTCACCTTACTCCAGACCGTAACGGATTTAGAGGATTTATCCAAACTGGTACAACAAGTCCATGGCGTACGGTGGTAGTGAGCGATGATGCACGTGATATTCTGGCATCTAACTTGATTCTGAACTTGAATGAGCCGTGTAAGATAGAAGATACTTCATGGATTAAGCCAACCAAGTATGTAGGAGTTTGGTGGGAGTATTTTATCGGAACGAACTCTTCGTGGGCTTATACCGATAATCAGGACATCATCATAGGAAAGACTGATTATACTACATTAAAGCCGAACGGACATCATGGAGCCAATACTGCCCATGTGAAAGAATACATTGATTTTGCCGCAAAGCACGGATTTGATGCAGTACTGGTAGAAGGATGGAATGAAGGTTGGGAAGACAACTGGGCTTTTGGTAAAGAGCGAATTTATAGCTTTACAAAAGCATATCCTGATTTCGATGTGAAAGAGCTGAATCGTTATGCAGCATCGAAGGGGATAAAGATTATCATGCATCACGAAACAACTTCTTCGGTGGCAGATTATGAACGTCAGTTGCAGGATGCGTTCCGTTTTATGAAAGATAATGGATATGATGCGGTGAAGACTGGCTATGTAGGAAAAATGATTCCACGCAGTGAGCATCATGATGGACAGTGGATGGTGAACCACTACAATTATGTGGCAGAAACGGCTGCGCGTTATCGGATTATGGTCAATTCGCATGAGGCAGTGCGTCCTACCGGTATGTGTCGTACTTATCCGAACTGGATTGCACAGGAATCTGCACGTGGAACAGAATTTGAATCATTCAATGGTATTACTCCCGACCATACTACTATCTTGCCGTTTACCAGACTGATGGGTGGTCCGATGGATTATACTCCAGGTATCTTCGAAGGAGACTTGTCTACTTATGGTGGTTCGAAGAATAATAAACTCAGCAGTACGCTTACCAAGCAGCTTGCTCTTTATGTGACTATGTATAGTCCGCTTCAGATGGCTGCAGACTTGTATCAGAACTACGAAAAGCATTTGGATGCTTTCCAGTTTATAAAAGATGTAGCTGTAGATTGGGATCATACGTATATTCTTGAAGCAGAACCGGGTGATTATATCACGATTGCCCGTAAAGCAAAAGGAAAGAATGAGTGGTATATTGGTGGTATTACGGACGAGAATGCTCGTGAAGCGGTAATTGACTTGAGCTTCTTGCCTGCAGGAAAGAAGTATCAGGCTACTATCTATGCAGATGGAAAGAAAGCTGATTGGCGTACCAATCCTAAAGACTATGTAATTTCAACCAAAAAGGTGAGCAGTAAAACTGTTTTGAAACAACGTTTGGCACCTAGTGGCGGTGTAGCAATCAGTATTAAAGAATTATAATGAAACGTTTTGCTTTTTATTTGTTGACAACGGTCTTGTGTCTGGCTTCGGCTATGGCACAAGACCGTTGGCTGCTTCGGGCAGATAGTATTGACCGGACTCAGTACTATGGAGTAACCTCTGGAAACGGTATGATTGGACTTGTTTCTTCTCCCGAGCCGCTGAAGTTGAAAGAAGTGGTATTGGCTGGTTTATATGATTCGTATGGGCCAGGGCGCATTTCTGGGCGAATTTCTGCTTTCAACTTGTTGGATTTTCGTTTGCTTATCGGTTGGGAGGAACTTTCATCTGCAAACATATCTCATTATACCCAATGTCTGGATATGCGTAATGGGACATTAACCGGTTCTTTCCGTTTTAAGGATGTGGCTACAGTGCATTATACGTATTATGCCTTGCGCCATTTACCTCATTCGGTGATGTTGGATGTTACAGTGAAAGCTCTTCGTAAAACTGCAATTGTTGCAGAAAATATCGTACAGACTCCGGCTGCCTATCGTGATAACCGGAACTATTTTAATGAGGTGAACCCTCCTCATGCTTATATCCCTTTGCTTACAACGGTAGCCCAGACTCCTTCGGGGAAGACAACGGTTGTGGCAAGCAATAGTTTTATTTTTCCTGAAAAGAAAGGCGAGGAACCTCGTGTTATTCATGAAATGCGACATACAGATTCTCATCTTATGCAGTTTACCCGTCATTTACAGAAAAACGAAGAGTATACTTTTTCGCTGGTAGGTACACTGCTCTCTTCTATGCATACTGCCGACCCTTATAATACTGCTGAACGAATGTCGGTATATACTGCACTTCAGGGAAGAGAGGCATTGATAGAGGCACACAACCGTGAGTGGGAAAAATTATGGGAAGGTGATATTGTGGTAGAAGGTGATAAGCAGGTACAACAGGATGTGCACAATATGCTGTATCATCTGTATGCATCGGTGCGTAAAGGAACAGGTTATTCACTGTCTCCTATGGGACTGACAGGACAAGGGTATACCGGACATGTGTTCTGGGATACAGAAATATGGATGTATCCGGTGTTGCTTGTTCTTCATCCCGATTTGGCAAAAGAATTGTTGGAATATCGGGTAAATCGTTTAGAAGAAGCACGGCAGAATGCGTTTCTTCATGGATACGATGGTGCAATGTTTCCTTGGGAAAGTGCAGTAACTGGTGTTGAAAAGACTCCCGTTAGTTCGTTGTCCGGACCTTACGAGCATCATATTACGGCTGATGTAGCTTGGGCTGCATGGCAGTATTATCTGGTAACAAAGGATAAGGAATGGTTGCATGAAAAAGGATGGCCACTGTTGGAGCAGACTGCTCGTTTTTGGAAGAGTAGGGTGGTGTACAAGGAAGGACGCTATGAAATAAAAAATGTGGTATGTGCCGATGAATGGGCAGAGAATGTAGACAACAATGCATTTACGAATGCAGCAGCCCGCTTGAATTTGGAATATGCGACTCGTGCAGCTCAGGAGTTAGGACTTCCTGCCGATACAGCATGGCAGTATATTGCTTCGCATCTGGTATTTACGAAAATGAAAAATGGAGTAACTCGGGAGCATGATTCATATAAGGGACAGCATATCAAGCAGGCAGATGTTAATTTGCTTGCCTATCCGTTGAAGTTGATTACCGACTCTGTACAAATTAAACTTGATTTGGAATATTACAGTCAGAAAGTGCCTGATGCAGGTACTCCTGCCATGACACAGGCTGTCTTTGCTTTGTTATATGCCCGTTTGGGAGATCAGAAAAAAGCAGGATATTGGTTCCGGGAGGCATATGAGCCTTATTTGCTCCCTCCTTTCCGGGTTATGGCAGAAACAAAAGGTGGTACCAACCCTTATTTCCTTACCGGAGCAGGAGGAGTGCTACAAGCAATCATTTATGGTTTTGCCGGATGGAATGTAGCTGCAAAAGGAGGTGTGGAACGGATACAGTCTGTTTGTCCAGCTCATTGGAAGAAAGTAGAGATAAAGACTCCTGCTTTTCGGAAGTGAATTCTTTTAATCTTCTCATGATATCTTCTTTTGTGTGATGTCTCTGGAACTATTCCAGCGGATATTTTAATCATGTGAGAATAAATATTGGCGTAGCTTGTTTTTATACTTGTTTCGTTTCAGATTATGAGTATTATAGGCAATTTTTGCCAATAAAGTCACATAAAAAAGGATGAATATAGTAAGAAATTCTTATTTCAATATGTTATTCTGAGCGTAGTGAAGAAACAAAGTCGGCAAAGCTGGTTTTATATGCATCAGCTCATATTTTGGAGATTCTTCACTTCGTTCAGAATGACAAAATACTAGTTAAATCTTATTTTGAGGTAACTTTTATAAACGGTAAGATCAATTAAGGATTGGGTACTTTTTTATTTCTTTTTCTTTCCGTAAATTGTATCATGCAAAATATTGCTTATTCCTTTATAAATATAGAAGAGAAGGAAATTTAGTGTCTCACTGCCAAATATCCGTTGCATTTTTCTTAGATACAGCAGTGTGTTTCGTAAAGAGAATAACTTTCCGGCAAGGTAACCTTTCGGGCGTGCTTGTTTGTCGGGGTTATAATGTCCAAAGTTTCCATTGCGTAAAATGACCTCTTCAAGTAGAAATTCAGATAATTCCTTAATCTCTGCAGTATCTGAATAGAATGGAAACTCTTCTTTGGGTAAACCAAGATGATGTACTGCAATACATCCAAAGATTTTCCATATACGCATCAATCCCATACGGCATAAATCTTCGTGTAGAAGATTACGATTGATTTCATCCTTGAATCTGTGTAAATACATCACACAGTCGCAAAGCTGACGAAGTCCTACTCCTCCTGTAATCAGATGACGATACATGTGATAAAAAATAAACATGGCGTCGAATCGTATAGGTGGAAGGTATACCGCTTCTCCTCCAAGATTACAAGATCGACATTCCTCACCCTGAAGGAGAGTATCACTCCATTTACGGAAACGCTTGTTTCGGAACAAACCATAAAGAATACCTGCAATACGATGTATTTCGATAGGTACTTCTCTATAAAAGAAATGAAGATGGTGGCTGCTTTCTTCCGCTTCTCCCTTCAGCATCCCCCATTGTTTGAGTAACTGGCAGGTCTTTTTATAATTATGGTTTCCTACATACAAATCAATGTCGCCGCAGGCCCGTTTGAAAGGGTCAGGATAATTTTGAGCCAGTCCTTGTCCTTTCAGTAGCACAGAATGTATGCCTTCTTTTTTCAGACGAGACGATAATTCACTGATTACATCGTTTAGCAGATGATGGTGCTGCGTGGTGCGTATCTGAAGGGAATGAGCTTTTATTTGCATACCTTTGTTGGGTTGCAATGCTATTGGTAGCATAGACAGTCCGTCTATCACGAAGCCTAATACAGTTTGCTTTTGGGCAAGTTGAAATACTTCGTTCCAATTCGTATCGTTGCCGAATAGATTAAAATTCGGTTGCTCTTTCCATAATCCACTGCGGATAAGTGCGAAAAGCTGTGTGACAGATTGCTCCATGTTTTTTGTAGATTATTCGCAGACAATCTCTGCTTGTATCCATTTTTGCGATAATGCAGTAGCATCTTTTAGTGCAGTGTCATAATCCACATCATATTTTTCTACTAAAAGTGCAGCTAGCATTTCATTATCAAACTCTTTACCAAGTATATTTTCCCAAAGATAGGCAGCCGTAGGATTTAAAGTTATCATCTTATTGAAATTGATTTGATTTAAGCCCTCTCCTGAAACAATCTTTTCTCCTGCAATTTCCCGTAATACAAATCCTTCTTTAATTCTCATTATACTATTAAATTTATATGTTTTTATTTTTTGTGTTTATAGTCGGCGATATATTGCCAATAAATATCTTCTGAGAGGAAGAAGTTTAATCCAACAAACCGATTTCCAAGAATTCCATGGATTATATGGGTTTATCGTTTTCCCATTTTTCAAAATGGCGGTAACTTTTCCAAAAACATCTTTTCTTTCACATGTTTCTGTTCCCCTCAGATTTCCGTCTCCCATTAAAGTGATGGTTTGTTCATCGAGCCGGATGATACGATGTAAAACGAAAGTCCCCTGATTGGTCTTGGCCAACACAATGTCTCCTTTTTGTAATTGAAATTTCCCTGTCAGCATAACGCTGTCTCGTCCATTTCGGATAAATGGCAGCATGCTATTACCCTTTGCACGGAGTGTGACTTGCTTGCCTTCTTTTAGCATTCGTTCTACCTCAGACAAAAGAATAACGTTTGGAACAATGATTTTGTTTGTCATATTTTATTTTACTTGCTAATAGTCTCATAACATAACAGTGCGGCTTCTTTATCCGGACGGCATTGTAAATGATAGATACCAATATGAGAAACTATTTTGGATAGGGTAGAGTGTAAACCTTCTGCATATTCTTGTTTCCAGCGAATGGCTGAAGCGGAAGGTGCTATAGCTGCATAGGCTGCAGCACCAGTCAGGCGTTCAATTTTATTCTCCGGATATTGGCTGAGTCGGACAATTCCTCCTAAAGGCATACTTTCATTACAATAACAAGGTGTTTTTCCACTCCAAGGAGTACCGTATACAATCACTTCGTTGTCATGTAATCGGATCACGGGGTTATCATCATTAAGTAAATAACTCTGTTCTATGTGTTGCAGCCATAACTGACTGTGTGTACTCTTACCGGTTCCACTTTTTCCTAAAAATACATATCCATGGTTTTTACAGGCTATGACAGAAGCATGAATCAATAACGCATTTTTACAAGCAGTATGAATTGCGTAAAGTAGCATCAGTGTATTGTTTATGGCAAAAGTCTGTTGTTGATGGTTGAGACCTGCTGCCAGTATGAGTGATGCCTTTGGTGAATTCTGTTCCAATTTTAACAGGGCGATAGAACGTTTTTGCATGGAAATGGCAAAAATTTGTTCGCCGTTGGTGGATTCGTATAAATCAAGATAAATTCCTTCTCCTTCGAACTGAACAATGAATTTTCCTGTAAATATAGGCTTTTGTATGGATTCTTTGATAGCTAAGTTGAAGATAGTTTCATCCGTTGACTTTGCTTCTTCTTCAGAAATTCGGAACGGATGACAATTGGTTAATGTCTCGAGCAAATTGGGAATTGAGTCAACTGTGATACAAAAAGAATATCCACCTACTTTATACCATTGTTTTTCTATCATTGTATAATGAATTATTGAAAATGAATGAACAAATATAGTGAAAGATGAGTGCCTAGACAAATGAAAGAGAAGTTTTTCAATTTGTATATATTATATAATTGACTGTTTCTTGGAACTCAAAAATGCCAGTAAAAAAAGTTGCAAATTTATGGATATTATGTTGATGTATAGGAAGGGCATCATTATTTGTTGGATATATGAATGGGCTAGAGTCGATGGCGATGATTGTATGTTCAGCGACGTTGGCTGCTGAATTGTTGAGGCTGAATGCATAATCAACGTCGCTGGATATTGAAGAAAAAACGGATATGATGAATATCTCATAATGTTGTGTGCTATTAATAAAGAAAATTATCACATGAGGCTAATTTATAATATGATTATTGGAATGAAAATATGTTACATTAATATTTCGGGCCAGACTTATAATTTGTCTATTTGTGCGAAAACTGTATTATTCTTGTGTAATAGTAAAAAAGTAAAACAAATATTCTCGTTGTTGTGATTGTAATAGAAATGATTGTCTAAATTTGTATAATTAATAAAATTATGAATAGACATCTTTAAAGTTTTGAGTAAGTGCAAAAATAAATGTATCTGCTGTGCTTGGAATGTATAAATTGTTGGGACCAAAATAATACTTATAAAAACATGAATCTATTTTTAACTGTGGATATTATATCGGGGGTAGGATGCTTGATTATGGCAGTTCTTATGCATTTCTCGGAAATAGGATGCTTAAGGGAAGAAACGAATATGCGTAGAGGACGGACTATGGTAGAGTTGTTATTGCTATTAGTTGGTGTTTTAACTCTTGTGACGGGCCTGGGCGGGGAGAAATACTATGAGATATTAAAAGCTGGATTGATACAAGGCTTTCTTCCGTTAACTATCTTTTTGTTTTCATGGGCGATATTGTATGCTATGCATCAGGATGAAAATCTGGATCGGATAATGTGGCGGCAACTGATGATAGTACTACTAGTCTTATCTATTAATGTTGTGTATTGGATTTTTGCAGATGGAGGGTTGCAGACTTATTTTTATTATATTCTTTCATTCGTTAATATTATAGTACTTGTCTATTATGCTTATTTCTTTTCTCAGACTATATTAAAATACAAATTAAAGCATCCTCATGCATATCCTAGTCTTCGTTGGATGATAGGATTAGAAAAAGTTGGTTTGTATGGAGTTTGTTCTTTGTCTGTGCTGGTAAATTTTTGGCTTGATAGAAGGTTGTTTTTGGTTTTTACTTTCCTATATACTTTACTGTTTATTATATTGGTACTGCTGTATCATAATCATGAAGTAATATGGGCATTGCATTCATTGACAAAACGTTATCAAAGAGTACCAAATAAAGATAAAGAAACGAAAAAGAGTATACCTTCTGCAGCTTCTGTACATACAGGTCGCCAGACTATTTTGAATAATGATAAAATAGCGGAAAGAGTAGCGGAATGGGTGAATAACCATGGATATCGTCAGGCAAGTATTACGATTAAAATATTAAGCAAAGAGTTGGGTATAAACCGTACTTATCTGTCTAATTTCATAAATGAGGTCTATGGAACGAACTTCAATGGCTGGATCAATGAGCCGCGTGTAAAAGAGGCTAAAAGTAAAATGTGTGAGTCTCCGGAGCTAAGTTTAAGTGAAATTGCGGACTTTGTTGGATTTGCGGATTCCGCTCATTTTAGCAAACAATTTAAGCAAAATGAGGGAGTGTCTCCTTCGGTATGGAGGAAAAATAAAATACGCGATAAGGAAAAGTGAGACTTTTGTCGAAAGGTACGTACGAATATACGAACAGACAAGCTTTCATCGGTTTGTCTTATCTATTTTTGTCACACGATTTGAAAAACAGAATGAACTGCGAAATTATTTATTAATCAATTTTATTACAGTATGAAGAAAAAAATCTATGGAGCCCTTGTGTTGGGTAGCCTGCTTCTTTCTGGAGGAATGGTATCTTGTTCAGATTATGACGATGATATCAACTCTTTGAACGAACGTGTAGATGGTATTGAAAAGACCTTGGCTGATTTGAAAGCTAAGATCGAAGCTGGTGCTGTTATTACAAAGGTTGAAAACACTGCCAATGGTGTGAAGGTAACATTAAGTAATGGTGAAAGCTTTGAACTGACAAACGGTAAAGATGGAGCTGATGGTGCCGATGGTAAACCGGGTTCTACTGTATCTGTTGACAGCGAAGGCTATTGGACTATCGATGGTAACCGTGTAACTGTAGGTGGCAAACCTATCAAAGCAGAAGGTGAAAAAGGTGATCAGGGTGAAGCTGGAACACCGGGTGAAGACGGTAAGGATGGTAAATGGTATGAACCAAACGAAGACGGATTCTGGTACGAATGTTCTTACAACGAGGAAGGTGAAGTTGTAAAGACTAAAACTGACAGCCAGTGGATTCCTGCAACAGATGAAGGTGTACGTGTAGTATATAATCCTGCTGAAGGATATATGTTGATTTACGGTGCAGAAGGTGCAGAAGAACCAATCCGTATTGATATTACTTCTGATTTGAAGTCTTTGGCTTTGATTCCTTATGTAATTGATAGTGAAAGTGGTCTTTCTGAAATAGGTTTCTATAACATTATTGCTAAAGATGGTAAGGTTGCTGAAAGTACTGATGCTAAAGCTCATTATCGCTTGAATCCGGCAAATGCAGATGTAAATGCATGGGAATGGAGTATGATTGACCGTACTGCTCAGGTACGTGCAACTGGTGATAATGTAAACGATTTGCTTGTTATCAGTGATAAAAATGTAGACGCTGGCGAACTGACAGTAACTTTGAAATCAAGAAAGTCTTTGGAAGGACTGGCACAGGATCAAATCGCAATTTTTGCATTGGCTGGTAATAATAAAACAACAGGTGAACAGATTGTTTCTGATTATGGCAAAGTCGTTTCAGAAGATTTGAAAAACTTCGCTATTGTAAACGAATCTCTTGGCGGTGGTGCTTTTGCTAGTGAATATCCAACTACAGAACCTGCTAAGACTGCTGCAGCAGATGCAAAATTGGTTTATAATGAAAGCCTTGATTTGAATACATTGGCTTGGACATGGGTTAAAGATTTGAAACCTAATAATGTTACATTGGAAGGCCTTGAAATTGATGGTTTGACTTATACATTCGAAAAGCCAAAAACTTATTTAGGTAATGATGGTGTAACTAATCAACAAGATTTCGTAGTATTGGAAGGTAGTACAGTAAAAGTAAATGAATATGGTACTGCAGCTATTGGACGTACTCCTATTTTCTTGGCAAAAGCTTTAGTTAACGGTAAAGAAGTTGCAAGTGGTTATATCAAACTTGAAGTAGTAGAAAGTGCTCCGGCTGCAGATAAGGAAGATGAAATCTTGACTGTAGATTGTGGTATTATCAACTATCAGGCATTGGATGCATTGGCTGCTGGTACTCAGATTAAGGGACTTGAATGGACTATTGTTAACCAGTTCTATGCTAAGTATAATTTAACAGTAGATAAATTCCGTGCTGCTTATAATGAACCAACAGCTGCTAATGTGGTTGCAGAAGCTGGTGTTGAACTTACTAATAACTGGTGGAATGATCAGTCTGGTACAACTACTGATGCTGCTACAATTGATATGGATCCGACTCAGGTTGCAGTTGTTGCTAAACTTGGTCAGAAACGTGAAGCTACTATCACATTTGAGTCTAAGGATAAGAAAGTTTATCCGAATGTAGTTGTGAAGTTTGTTTATCAGATTGAAGACAACGTTACATTCCCTGAACTGAACCCAGACTATAAGATTGGAGAAAATATGGTTCAGGTTAAGGGTAGATTGGTAGGCGATAAGTGGACAATGATTTCTGCAATTAAGGAACACTTCGAAAACTACTTAGTTGGTTATACAACTCCTGCTAACCATAATAAAGATTTGGTTGCTTCATTGAAACCGTTGCAAACAGGTGCATCTATTACTTCTGGTGTTGCTACTACTCAGGATATTCAGTTGACTGCTCCATTGACAGGAGATTATCGTGATTATGTAGTATACTTGAACATGACATTAGCAAACGGTGAAATACAGAAACTTACTTATACTGTACGTTTTGCATCTCCGTATGCTGTAAGTCTTGATGAGTTGACATTGAAGACCCTGCCGGCAGAAGCTTCTAAAGCTGATTTGGCTAAAGCTGTTGTTGTAACAGGTCCTCTGAATGAAATCATCTATCAAAATGGTGTCGTAACATCTGCTGGAGCTACTTATAAGTTTGCTGATTCTGGTTATAGTTTTGACTATGATTTGACAGGATCTACTACAGATTCTTGGGAATCATTTGGTGGTAACTTGACATTGACAGGATCTCAGATTGTATGGGACAATGACGGTACAGAACTTCAGAAAGATAAATTTGCTACTTCTAAGGTAACATTGACTGTTCCTAATGTAGTAATTAATAATGCTGAAGGTGTTGTGAAAATTTTGAGCAGTGCACATAGCATGGAATAATTCTTCTATGATGCTATAATAAAAGAATGGGGGTGGCATGAACGCCATCCCCTTTTCTTCTATTAGAGGTTTTTCTTTAATTAATAAAGTTTAATCTTAAAACCTAAATGTATGAAACAGAGACGGACACTCTTTGCTCTTGCTTTACTGTGTGGAGCAACAGCTTTTGCACAAGGTGCTTCGAATTCATCTCAAACAAAAGATGAAAGTAAGACTGAATTTACTCCCCACTGGTATATGGGAATACAAGCTGGTGCTGGATTTACCCGTGGAGAAGTCAAGACTGGAGATTTGATCTCTCCTGCTGCTGCAATCTACGGAGGTTATCAATTTACTCCTTTATGGGGTTTGCGCGCCGGTATCAGTGGATGGCAGGGAAAAGGAGCATGGGTTTCTCCCCGCCAAGATTATAAATATAATTATTTACAGGGAAATGTAGATGCAACTCTTGATTTGGGAAACCTTTTTGCAGGTTATAATGAGCGTCGTGTATTTAATCCCTATGCTTTTGTGGGTGTAGGATTGAATGGAGCATTCAATAATGATGAAGCAGTAGCCTTGAATACTTCGGGATATCAGTTGGAGTATTTATGGAAGGACAATCAGTTCTCTGTGGTAGGACGTGCTGGTTTGGGAGCTAATTTGCGTTTGAGTAGCAAACTTTACTTTAATCTGGAAGTGAATGCCAATGTACTTTCTGACAAGTTTAATTCGAAAAAAGCTGGTAATGCCGATTGGCAATTCAATGCTTTGGCAGGTCTGACCTTTAAGTTTGGTAAGAAAGCAAAAGCTGCTCCGGAAGTGGTATCATATGAACCGGCTCCTGTTCAACCTGCTCCGGTAGTAGAAGAAAAGACTGAACCGGTAGTAACACAGCCGACTCCTGTAGTACAGGAAAAAGAAACAATGACTGAAAATGTCTACTTCCTTATCAATTCGGCTTCGATTCGTACATCCGAAAAAGAAAAGATAGAAAAACTGGTAGAATTTTTGCGCACACATTCAGAACTAAAAGTAAATGTATGTGGTTATGCAGATAAAAATACGGGTTATGCCGCTTACAATAAACGCCTTTCTAAAAAACGTGCAGAGGTAGTTGCCAAAGCATTGAAGGAGGCAGGCATAAGCCAGGAAAGAATAATTGTTGATTACAAAGGCGACACGGTACAGCCGTTCTCATCTCCTGAACAAAACCGTGTCAGCATTTGTGTGGTTGAATAGTTTTAGTTTAGGTTAACAGAAAAGAAGGCGTAGGGCTTGTGAAAGTCTTACGCCTTTGCTTTTTTAGGAATGTCCGAAACGGGAGGTATCAACATCCTTCACTTCTTTTTTCTTGTATCCGTTGAATTTGTAACTGAAAGAAAGTGTAAGGCTCCGGGCATACGATCTTACTTCCATATCGATATGTTGGGTGCCGCTACGGATCGTGGTCTTGGGGTTAAGCCCATTGAAAATATCCGTTCCTTTCAGTTGTAGCATGGCTTTATCGCCGGCAAAACTCCAGCGCAAAGCGCTATCCATCATCCAGAGAGGACTGATGTCGTAGTTTCCCTGAAGACCTTCACTCTGTGCAAAAGCCGAAATCTCCAGTTTGATATTAGGTTTTTGTGAAAGAGTAAATGTATTGCTTAGATTGACAATGCCTATCCATTTTTTGTGGTCGAACGGAGCATCGAAATAATCGGAAGCTTTGGCATGCATATGCATCCCTACTAAAGTAAGCTGTGAGTTCAGCCAGTTTCCGGCCTTGAATGGAAGCACACTCACTATTTTGAATTTACTGCTGTAATCCCAATTCCGGAAATTGTAGATTGCTTTCAGTTGGCTGGAGTCCAGATAAAGCATTTGCTGGAAAAAGTCGGGCATATAGTCATAGCCTACCTGGAAAATATATTTGCTTTTTAATATATAGCTCAGTTGGGTAGAATAGACCGTATACGGACGTAAGTACATATTACCCTGCGATTCGGTGTAACTACTCATATATCCGGTAGCCCCACTCAGCGTCCAATAATCGGGATAAGTTTTGTCCGAACTGAATGTAAGCTGAAAGATATGTTGAGGTGAATACACGTAACTCAGTTGAAGAGTAGGGTAGACTGCCCACTTTTTATATTCCTCCATTTGATAATACTCTACGGCAGCCGAAGCACTCAACGACCATTGTGGATTAAAACTCTTGTCGAAACCGGCATACAGATTATAGGTATATTCATCAATACCGCTTTCTGTATTCCGGTCGCTCATATCTTGGCCTGATTCATAAAGCTGGCGGTTGCGATTGCTTACATAGTTAAGAGCCGTACCGTAATTCAATGTCCATCCTTTCGAGAGGGAGTGTGACTGGTCGGCATATACATTCCAACGCTCGATACGTTGGTTGGTACGGTTTATAAAACGGATGTCGTTTCCTTCTCCTGAAATTTCTTGAAAGTCTTGTACTCCGTCGGATGTGAAATAAGTATAGTTGACTCCGGTTTTCAAGCCAAACGAAGCCGTGTAGTCGAGCGCAATATTGTGCATCTGACTCTCGTCCCTGCTTGTACTGTGGGCATCAGACAAATTCCCCCTTGTGTATGTGTTTTGTTTGTCATTCGGGCTAAGTTGAGAAGTATAAGCCAGGCCTAACTGATTCTTGTCATTGGGTTTGTAAGTGATGCCGGTACGTAGAGTATGCGACGGTTTGTCTCCTGCTCCCGTCATATATTGTTCCATGTTGTACACTTTCCCTTGTACAGTATGTTTGGTAATCAGGTCCAAATCCTGCCGTTCGTGTCGGTTTGCTGCAAAATTATACATCACATCGGCATCTATCTTTTGCGAAGTATAAGCCAAAGCCAATCCGCCTTCTCCGCTCGCCTTTTCTTTTTGCAGGTATGCACCGTGTACTTCTCCCTGTATATTGCTGCCTTCTTCGGCTTTATACCCTTTCAGTACGATGTTGATAGCCGCGCCGCGCACGTGAAGTTGCGGAGGTGCACTATACATCACCTCAGCTTTTTCCACGCGCGAAGCCGGCATTCCCTTTAAGAGAGTAATAATCTGGTCTTGCGTCATCGTCGACGGTTTCCCATTCAGAATAAGGACAGGAGTGGAAGTTCCTGCCAGTGTCAGTGTTTCATTTTGTTCCAATACTCCAGGCAATTCTTTGATGCAGTCGTATGCACTGCTCACCAGTTTGTTTTTTATCAGCTGAGGCATGTCGTAGCTCAGCCGGCTACCCTCGACCTTTACTACAGGACGCTCTCCCTTTACCACTACTTCTCCCAAAGCATAATCTTTAGGCTGTAAGGCAAAGACGCCTGCTTCTTCTCCCCGGCCTTCTTTCTGTAGTGTCTGGTACAGAATATGCTGGATGATAAGCCGGTATTGACTTAAAGTATGATTCAGGAGAAAACTTCCTTCCTTATCGGTGATGGTTGCATCCACAAAAACGGAGTCTGGTGTTTGCAATACTACGGTAGCTCCATCTACAGGTTGCCCATCGGTATTGACTACTTTTCCATGTATGGTTTGTGCTGTGACTGTTCCGATGCTTGCAGCAATACAAAGTAACAATGTGACAAGAAAATTCTGCTTTTTCATATTGATTCGTTTTTTTTCTCTATCTTCGACGAGACAAAGATAAAGAGCCTTTTCTATTTTATAGGTTAAGGCAAGGTTAACGTTACGTTAAGGAGAAGAGAGATGAAGATGAATCATATTCGCTGGATAGCCATTGTAGGACTGATTGCCATTGTAGAACTGCAATATGTATGGCTGGTCAATACCTATAAGTTGACTAAAGAAAGCCTGCAGGCTAAGAATAATGAAGTCTTTCGTGATGCAACTCTGGAAGAAGTGTTCTACCGTTTGGACCAATGGAGAAAAGAGCATGGTGATACGGTGACCAGTATGCGGGTTGATTTGGATGCAGGTTTGAAAGGGGATACCTTGCCCCGTGATGCATTACAGAACAATGCCAGCGGATGGCTGATGCAGAACATTCATATTGCTTTTCAGGAGGCTTATCTTAAGAAGTTTAAGCAAGATGTACACTTGTCGGCACTCGATTCTATTTATACAAATATTTTCGATTCGATAGGCATACCTGCAAAGGTGCGTTCGTGTATAGTCGATTCTATGGGTAATGTACTTCGTTCTTCTGTGACGGGCAACTTCCCTTCTTATGCTTTACTGAAGACAGAAAAAGTTCCGATTGATTTTGATGGCCAGCGTTTCCTGCAAGGAGCCATCGTCAATCCGTATTGGGTTATCTTTCAGCGTATGACTTTGCTGCTTATCGCAACAGTCTTGATTATGATTCTGGTCATTGGGTGCATTGTCTATCAGATACGGATTATTATCCGGCAAGACAAGATTGCCAAACTGCGTGAGGATTTTTCGTATGCCATGATTCACGATATGAAGACGCCGCTGAGTTCTATATTGATGGGTACGCAGATCTTGGAGACCGGACGACTGGACAGCCAGCCTGAAAAGAAAGCACGCTATTTCCGTATTCTAAAGGAAGAAGGAGAACATTTACTTTATCTTACCAATAAAGTACTGACTTTGTCGAAACTGGAAAATCATCAGTTGAAGTTGCAGAAAGAATACTGCGATTTGCAGCGGATACTTGAGGGATTGGCTGATAAATATGCGGCAAAATCAGTCAAGCCGATTCGTTACAGCTGGCAGTTGGAGGAGAAGACGGTATATGCCGATGAGGAATTTTTGGAAGAGGCTTTGAGTAATTTGATAGACAATGCAGTGAAATATTCCGGTGAAGAAGTGGAAATAGCATTCTCTTCAGGAAAGGCAACGGATGGTTACATCTATATCAAAGTGCGTGACAATGGATTCGGTATTCCGTTGAAAGACCAGAGCCGGATATTCGAAAAATACGAACGTTCGTACGCTGCATTACAAACCCGAAGTGGGGGAGCTACCGGATTCGGTTTAGGACTGAACTATGTATTTCGGGTGATGGAGGCGCACAAAGGTAGAGTGGAAGTGGAAAGTATTGAGGGAGAATACAGTGAATTTACGCTTCTCCTTCCGCAGCTCAAACCGGAAACTTCCAGAGAAGCGACTGACGCTACAGAATAAAAGCGGATGTTGCATGGGGATAAAATAGAAGAATGTATAACAAAATAAAACCTGATTCTATGATAAGACTACTCTTGGTAGAGGACGATGCCAATCTGTGCTATATTATTCAAGGCGGACTGGAAGATATGATTGGAGGATATGAAGTCACTACTGCTGCCAATGGCGAGGAAGGATTACGCGTGTGGCGTGAGCAGAAGCCCGATGTCATTGTATCGGATATCGAAATGCCGGTAATGGACGGGTACGAAATGGTACGCCGTATTCGGGAAACCGACGGAGATACTCCTATCCTTTTTACTTCGGGACGCGTTTCTCCCAAAGATGTGGTGATGGGATATGAACTGGGGGTGAACAATTATATCAAGAAACCTTTTCTTGCCGAAGAGCTGAATGCACATATTACGGCTTTATTGAAACTGACGAGAGGAACAGGACATACGGCACACGGAAGCGTGTTTCATATTGGAGAGTTGTTTACGTTCGAAGCGGAGAAACAGATGCTTTACGATGTGCGGGGAGAAGAAAAAAGCCTTACACAGCGTGAGGCAAAACTCTTGCGGATGCTGTGTGAGCAGAAGGGAGAGGTGGTAAAGCGGGAACAGATTCTAGCCCGTTTATGGGATACGGAAGACGATTACTTTGCATCACGTAGCCTTGATGTATTTGTGTCGCGCTTGCGTAAACTGTTTGCAGCCGATGAAACAGTTCAGATAAAAACTGTCAAAGGAGTAGGATTGATGCTGGTATAAGAAAAGTCGCAGTATGCGACTAAATGCTTCGCCAGTCCTTACAGGTAATGAGTCGGCTTTTTCCTCGAAATGAGTGCAGTACTTTCTAGTGATGAGTGCAGTACTTACCTGAAAGGACTGGCGAGTATTTTTGTTGCATGAGTTGTTCTTACTTCAATGCTTAACTTCACAATTTTGTTGTTATTGTGCTTCTTGATTCTTTTTCAGCCACTCCAGTCGTCGAAGGTCTGGTAAATGTGTTACTTTGAAATGTTCGAATTTTGCATTGAAGCCTTTTCCATCCGGACTGGCTCCCATTACTCCAACCATTACGGGAGTATTGTCTTGCAGCCATGCGTTGCGCATCATGGTATAGTTCTTGTCGTCGAACGAATAGAAAATTTCCACAGCATCCAGCCGGCGGACTGCTTTAATCCAGATGTAAGGAACAGGTTTGTCTAAAGCAATTACACTCCAGTCACTCGTTTTGTGAGTTACTACAGTGCTGAGGTTGAATTTTCCGTCAACGAATTCAATACCGGTCTTGATGTAGTTTTCGTGGTCGATACGGAGCATCAGACCAGCCTGGTCGAACCGGGCTTGATAATCGCCTGTGATTTTTACTTTTACTTCAAATTCTCCTCCATAAGTAGAGTAGTAGAAAGGAGCATCATCTACAGTGAAGCCGTAGTGTGAAATACGCCAATAGTCACTCTGTGGAGTTACAAACATCGACAAGGTGTTGTCTTTTATTTCCCACTGTTCAGGTTCATTAAACCATTGCATTTTTTCTAATGTCTGTGCGGATACATTTTGTACGCTTAAAAAAGCAAACAAACCTAAAAGAATTTTTTTCATACTAATTTATATTTGTTTTTATCTTCTTCTGTGAGGGTACGGATTACTTTACAAGGATTGCCAACTGCCAGAGAATTGTCTGGAATGTCTTTGTTTACTACACTGCCAGCTCCAATTACACAGTTGTTTCCTATGCTGACTCCGGGAAGTACGCATACATTTGCCCCTATCCATACATTATTTCCTACTCGGATGGGATAGGCATATTCCAGTCCTTGGTTTCGCTGCGTTACATCCAAAGGGTGTCCCGCTGTATAAAAGCCGCAATGAGGTGCAATAAATACATTGTCTCCAAAATGGATTTTAGCGCCATCAAGCATTACGCAATTCACGTTGGCATAGAAGTTTTCTCCTATTTCTATGTTATATCCATAGTCGCAGTAAAAAGGCTGTTCGATCAGAAAGTTCTGACCTGTCTTCCCGAACAACTTACGGATGAGTTGTTGGCGTTCGGCTTTTCGAGAAGGGCGTAATTGATTGTACTCATAACACATATCTTTGCAGATATCACGTTCGGCAAGAAGTTCTGCGTCATAGTTCGCATCATATAACTCACCTCTTTGGGCTTTTTCTTTTTCTGTACTCATGTGTTTTGTCTATTTTACTTACATTTGCAAAAGTAGAGGTTTGTGCCAGGGTGAACAATACTTAAAAATAACCATTTTGTCTTCTTCTGTGATATGGATATAAGGAAGAAACTTAGCAATGAATTGTTGAATCAGGAATTTATTCAGGAGAACTGCAGCGATACCCGATTGAATCAGTTCCGCCAGATAGCCGCAGGATATGCAACAACCGAAAATGTGATTGCTGTATTGAGTGATATGCAGGCTAATACAAGTTATTTATATTATGGTGGGATAGCAGAGACATTGGGAATGGGTAAACGGGGCGACTCTAAAATTCTTCATTCTATTTGGGAAGAGGAAATTTTTGCTCGTATTCATCCCGATGATTTATTGGACAAACATTTACAGGAACTCCGCTTTTTCCAGTTCTTGAAAGGTTTGCCCGAAGGGAAACGTACAGATTATTATATAGATAGCCGGATACGGATGCGTAATGCACAAGGTACTTATGTATGGGTGAGGCATCGGATGTATTATGTGGCTACCCATGCCAATGGTAATGTCTGGCTGGCTCTTTGTCTGTATGGTTTCTCGCCGGATTCTTCTTTTAACTGTATGGTGATTAATTCGGTAGACGGTACAATGACTGAATGGGATAAAGAAACGTGCAAGGGATTGCTTTCCAAACGGGAAAAAGAAATATTACTGTTGATAGAAGAAGGGAAAAGCAGCAAGGAGATAGCAGAAACTTTATCCATTAGTGTGAATACAGTGAATCGCCACCGGCAGAATATTCTTGAGAAGTTGCAGGTGGACAACTCGATGCAGGCTTGCCGGACAGCAAGAGAATTAAAGCTTTTATTTCTTGACAGATAAATCGTGTAGCCGAAATAAAAAAAGAAAGAGACCATCTCAAAAAACGATTTGAGATGGTCTTGTATCATTAGATAGGGTATTATAACAGTTTTCTATATAGGCAAGACTATTTGTCTTTGTCTTCTTCTTTAAACCAGGATGCATACATCAGATAGCCATTGGCAATCTTTTGGTTTAACTCCTTGCTTTGTTGTGGATCAACTTTTTTGATGAATTTAGCCGGTACGCCTCCCCATAGGGTATGAGGTTCTATGACAGTATTGGCCAAAACTAAAGCGCCGGCAGCCACAATGGCACCTTTACCTACCACTGCATGGTCAAGTAAAGTAGAGCCCATACCAATTAAGGCATTGTCTCTGACGCTTGCACCATGTAAAGTAACATTATGTCCAATGGAAACGTCATTACCTATTTCTATTGTTGATTTTTCATATAATGTATGAAGAACGGTTCCGTCTTGAATGTTTACTCTGTCGCCAATACGGATGGAGTTAACATCTCCACGCAGCACTGTATTGAACCATATGCTGCAGTCACGTCCCATAACGATGTCGCCTATAAGAGTCGCGTTATCGGCAAGGTAACAGTTCTCGCCGATTTGAGGGGTAAACCCTCTTACTGATTTGATTAGAGCCATATTAAGTATATAGTATAAGTTTATAAAGCACTGGTTGCATTCTCCAGCCAAATTCGTTCTTCCGGAGAGAGCAATGGACTAAGTTCTTTGTATACACGGGTGTGGTAGTTGTTGAACCATTGGATTTCATCGCCTGTCATCATTTCTTTGCAAATAGCTTCTTTATCTATTGGGCAGAGAGTCAGTGGTTCAAAACGGTAGAAAGCTCCAAAGGAGGTTTCATTGTCTTTTACCACAAGCATGGTGTTTTCGGTGCGTATGCCATATTCTCCGCTGCGGTAAATGCCGGGCTCGTTGGTAATGGTCATTCCTGGAAGGAGAGGAGAAGGCATGTGGTTCATGCGGATTTGGTGTGGACCCTCGTGTACGTTCAGGAAATGTCCGATCCCATGCCCGGTACCATGTCCGTAGTTGATACCTGCTTTCCACATATACTGACGAGCCAGTACATCGAGCTGGGTACCGCATGTTCCATGTGGAAATACCGCTTGCGATAAAGCGATGAATCCTTTTAATACCAAAGTGTAATCTATCTTTTGTTGCTGGCTCACAGCTCCTAATGCAATTGTACGTGTGATGTCAGTCGTTCCGTCCATATATTGTCCGCCACTATCCAGAAGCAGAAGTCCTTCGGGTTTTAAAGGGATATCTGTATCGGGAGTAGCTTCGTAATGCACGATGGCACCATGCTGTTGGTAACCGGCAATGGTATCGAAGCTGATTCCTTTGAATAGGGCCTGTTCATTACGGAACTCATATAGCTTGTTACTGATACTGATTTCGCTTTCACTACCTTGCTGTACAGCCTCTTTAATCCATTTCAAAAATCTGACCATAGCTACTCCATCCCGTTTCATGGCTTGGTGTATACCTGAAATTTCTGTATCGTTTTTAACAGCTTTCAGATAAACAACAGGAGAAACCTCTTGTAGTATATGTGTAGTAGATGAGGCTGCCTGATAGAGTGCATAATTGGTAGAAGGGGATAACTGGATATTTTTCTCCTTATAGTTTGATAAGTCGGATATTATATCCTCGTAATCTTTGATGATAATGTTATTCTGTTGTAAATACTCCGTCAATTCATCGGTAAGCTTCTTGGGAGAAATGTAAAGTGTAGCCTGCCTGTTGGTAATCAGTAAATAACTTACAAATACAGGATTGCAATGTACGTCATTTCCTCTTAAGTTGAGTGTCCAGGCTATTTCGTCGAGAGCAGATAAGAGAAGTCCTTCGGTGTGTTTCTGTTGTAAGAGCTCCTGTATTTGTAATATTTTATGCTGGCAGGGAACTCCTGCGTATTCGAGTGGTAGAATAAATATAGGATTCTCTGGGATAGATGGACGATTTTCCCATATAGAAGTAAATGGATCTTCAGTAGAAATAAGAGTGAGCTGGTGTGTGAGCAATTGTTTGCTGAGATTTTCTACTGTAGAAATGCTGTTTACCCATCCGTCTATACCTATTTTACTGCCAGCCTGTAGCTTTTCTCCCAGCCATTCTGCTATAGACGGAGTAGAAGAAAGCCCTTCCTTTTGTAAATCAATGCCTGTTCCATTCAGTTGTTCTTCTGCCTGGAGAAAATAACGGGAATCGGTCCATAATCCACCTTCTTTCTCTGTTATTACTAATGTTCCGGCAGATCCGGTAAAGCCAGACAGCCACTTTCTGGCTTCCCAATGTTCCGGTACATATTCTCCTGCATGTGGGTCAGTACTGGGAATAATAAAAGCGTTGATTTGTTTTTTTTGCATGAAGCGTCGCAGGGAGGCGATTCTTTCTTTTATTGTATCTTTCATATTGATATTATCTTAAAAAAAGTTGTATTGACCAGACAAAGATAGTATTTCTGTGTAATTATCAAGAAAATGTGTTGGAAAGTTTTGTAAATAAAGAAAGTATGTGTAATTTTGCACCGCAATTTGACTGCAAATAATTAATTAACAACATATTTTAATTTTAAAAACATGATTGTAGTTCCAGTAAAAGAAGGCGAAAACATTGAAAAAGCGCTGAAAAAGTTCAAAAGAAAATTTGAAAAAACAGGTGTTGTGAAAGAATTGAGAAGCAGACAGCAGTATGATAAACCGTCTGTTTTGAAAAGACTGAAAATGGAACGTGCCGTTTACGTTCAGAAAATGCAACAAGTAGAAGAGTAATAATTCTGCAAAATTTCTTGAATTATTGATTTCTTTTTCATAAATTCGTTGCTGACATTAAAAGGCGATGTTTCTTATGTTGAAAGAATCTTTTTTGGAGTATCTTGAACTTGAGAAGAGTTATTCCGATAAAACAGTGGTAGGCTATGAGTCGGATCTTCGTGAGTTTGAAGAATACTTAAAGGGGGTGAGCGAAGATTTGGATTTGCTTGCTGTAGATGCGGATTTGATACGCGGCTGGGTTGTCAGCTTGATGGATCGTGGTTTTGCTTCTACGTCGGTAAATCGGAAGCTGAGTTCGCTCCGGTCGTTTTATCGCTACCTTTTAAAAAGAGGATATGTGACGGCGGATCCTGTTGCAAAAGTACAGGGGCCGAAGGTTAAAAAGCCGTTGCCTGTTTTTGTGAAGGAGGCTGATATGGATCGATTGCTGGATCAGACGGATTTTGGCTCTGGATTTGAAGGAGTGCGGGATCGTTTGATTATAGAGATGTTTTATCTGACAGGAATGCGTCGGTCTGAATTGGTTAATCTGAGAGATGGGGATGTCGATTTTTCGGCTTGTGTGATAAAAGTGACAGGAAAAAGAAATAAGCAGCGCTTGATTCCTTTTGCGGAGCAATTAAAGGAAGATTTGTTGCTTTATCTTTCGTTGAGAAATGAAATTTGTGCTGGGGCGTGTGAAGCGTTTTTTGTCCGGAAGGATGGGCGGATGCTGACTCCGGCGGCAGTATACCTTTTAGTAAAGCGTAACCTTGCAAAAGTTGTTACATTAAAGAAGAAGAGTCCTCATGTTTTGCGGCATTCATTCGCAACTTCGATGTTGAATCATGATGCGGAAATTGAAGCTGTAAAGGAATTGTTGGGACATGAAAATTTAATGGCAACAGAGATTTATACACATACAACTTTTGAAGAGTTGAAAAAAGTTTATGAACAAGCTCATCCCCGAGCGTAAAGAAAAGGAGGTATTTATGGAAGTAAGAATTCAATCAATTCATTTCGATGCGTCTGAAAAGCTAGAAGGCTTTATTCAAAAGAAAGCAGAAAAGCTCGAGAAGTTTTGTGATAATATAAAGAAAGTAGAGGTGTCTTTAAAAGTTGTAAAACCTGAAACAGCTATGAATAAAGAGGCTGGGGTGCGTGTTTTGGCGCTGAATACAGAGTTTTACGCTGAAAAAATAAGTGATACATTCGAAGAATCGATAGATGTGTGCATGGATGCGCTTTCCAAGCAGTTGTTGAAAGCGAAAGAAAAACAACAAGGAAAATAAAAAAATGCACGATTTATTTTGTGATTAAAAAATAATATCTAACTTTGCAGCCGCTAAGTTATGAAAATAGCTTTGGTTGCAAAGTTTCTTGCCTCTTTAGCTCAGTTGGCCAGAGCACGTGATTTGTAATCTCGGGGTCGTT
>UQPQ01000025.1 GCA_900542985.1 uncultured Bacteroides sp. | reverse complement strand
GACTCATAAATCTACCCTTAATCGTGTATTGGATGATAGTTGCGGATTTTAGGTAATGCTAATTTTGTTTCGGCTAAAATTGATACTGAAAATGGAGAAGGTATCGAGTTGGCTAAAAAGTATGGTGTACGTTCTTTCCCAACCTATGTGTTTATTGATCCGGCAACAGGAGAAGCTGTGCATCGTAGTAGCAGCCGCCAGACAGAAGAGCAGTTTATTGCGACTGGAAAGGCTGCACTGACTCCAACTCAACGTTCTTTTTATCTGATAGAAGAATACAATAAAGGCAATAGAGAACCACAGTTGTTGATTGATTATATCCGTTATAATCATTCAATTTATCAGCGTAAGGCAGTAGAGGAAGCTTTTGATGCATTGATTGCAGGTGGAGCAAAACTTACAGATCAGAATATATGGGATTTGTTTGTTGATGTGATCGGTGGTATGGATAACAAATATGTACAACAGGTTTCGAAAGAATATTCGTTGTTCTGTCAGACATTTGGGAAAAAAGCGGTAGATGCAAAACTTGTAAAAGAAACAATGTATGGCGATGTAGCTCTGTTGGATAGCATGTGCGATTTTGAAGGAAAAGCTTTCAACCGTAAAATGATTGAAGTGAGTAAGCTGGTATATTCTAAACAGTATGATAAGGCTGCTGCAGAATTGGATGCGCTGATTGCAGATCCGACCGTAGATCAACAGGAACTGATACAGCGTATGAAGTTTTTAGTTAGAGTTCCTCGTGGATATAAGTCCGTACCGGCTACATGGTTCTATAAGAGTGTAGAGTATTTACGTTATATCGCATATAATCAAACAGATCGTGATGACGCTAATATTCATCAGGAGTATGCGGCAGCTTTGGAAGAATTACTTCGTAATTTGCCTGATAAAACTCAGGTGCCAGCAGTATTGCTGACTGCTCCGAAATATGGGAAAAAAGGATATTCTATGCGTCCTGATGTATTGAAACCGAAACCAAAACATTAATTTTAAAGATAAGATTCGTTTATGAAAATGGGCAAAAGTAGTAAAATGTGGAATGGGGTGTGGTTTGCCGTAGCAGCTTGTTCCCTGATGATACCTTCTCAATTGGAAGCCGGTAATTCAGTAAATGAAGTCCTTGCTATAGACCAGACAATAATTGGGTTAAAAGGGGTCGTTCTTGATGAAAATGGACAACCTGTACCAGGTGCAAATGTTGTTGTAAAAGGTACTACAATGGGTACAATTACCGATATGGATGGTAAGTTTTCTCTTCAGGTAGAAAAAGGAGCCACTATTGTAGTTTCTTTTATCGGTTATGCAAATAAGGAAGTTCAGATTAATGAGCGTAAAGCTAAATATACGGTTTCATTGGAGCCGGAAACTCATTTGATAGATGAGGTTATTGTTACTGGTTATCAGACGATATCAAAGGAACGTGCAGCTGGTTCGTTTGCCATTGTGAATCAAAAAGATTTGGCAGATAAATTGCAAACCAATATTATCGACCGTATGGAAGGTTTGGTAGCTGGTATGAAAATGAATGGATCTACGCCGGAAATTCGTGGTATTTCAACACTGAACGCCACATCAACTCCGCTTTATGTAGTAGATGGTATTCCTTACGAAGGTAGTTTGGATGCTATCAATCCGTCTGATATTGTCAATGTGACTGTATTGAAGGATGCTTCGGCTGCCTCTATTTACGGAGCACAGTCGGCAAATGGTGTCATCGTAATTACTACCCGTAGTGGTGAACTTGGCAAGCCTAAAGTGCGCTACAACGGTAGTATTAAGTTTGAACCGCTGCCAGACCGTGATTATATGAACTTGATGTCGAGTGCCGAATTGGTAGATTTACAGAAAGTATTATTCAATTATTATCATAATACATACGACCCAACCAGTCCAAGCTTTACCAATGAAGTATACGATTTGATGTATCGTCATGAAGCCGGAGAATTGACTGATGCGGAACTTGAAAAGGAACTCGATGTATATCGTAATCGTGATCGTTACGACCAGATAAAGGATGAGTTTGTACGTCGTTCGAATACTACACACCAGCACAACCTTTCTATTTCGGGTGGTTCTGACATCTATAAGTATGCTCTTTCTGCCAATTTCCAGCAGAATTTGCCTCATGCTAAAGAACAGAAGACCAATCGATATGGTTTTAACTTTAAGAATCAGTTCGATTTCTTCAAGTGGCTTCGTGTGGATTTGGGTATCTTGAATAGTACCGTATCGCAGGATTATGATAATGGTTTCTCCGGATACGGTTACTTGTTTAGTGGACCATCATACCGTATGATTCGTAACGCAGATGGTTCTCCTGTACAATGGTATATGACTGGTAAATCGCAACGTGAAATAGATCGCCTAAAGGAAGTAGGATTGTACGATGAAACTTTCTATCCGACTGAGGCTCTGAATACGGCTCACTATCAGAATAAACAGCAGTATTGGAATATTAATGTAGGTGCAACGTTCAAAATTATTGAAGGATTGACTTTCGATTTACGCTATCAGACTGAAATGACTAATGGTTATACCAAACAGTATAATTCGGTTGATCATTATAGCGTGAAAAAAATGATTAATGATGCTACGGTTATCAATAACGATGGTACACGTACTCATTATATTCCTGAAGGAGGTAATTTGAGTGAATACTGGAATAAAGACAATTCGTATACATTGCGTGCACAGCTTAACTTTAGCCGTGATTTCCTGAAAAAACATTCTGTTCAGGTAATTGCCGGTGCAGAGCGTCGTAAAGTGGTTAATCAGACTAGCAAATTCTTTAAATATGGTTACGATGATAATTCGCTTTCATGGAAGGCAATCGACGAACTGGCTATGGGACAAGGTATTCGTGGTACTCAGTCAACGAGCGGAAGTTTCTATTTCAGTTCTTATCGTCTGGGTACTGATGGTTTCGAGTTTGATGATAACCGTTATGTGTCATTCTATGGTAATGCATCTTATACATACGATCATCGTACAACACTTACCGGAAGTATCCGTATCGACCAGTCAAACTTATTTGGTACTGATCCTAAGTATCAGTACAAACCATTGTGGTCTGTAGGTTTACAACACATTATATTGGAAAACAAGGGGGTATTGGATCGTTTGGCAGGACGTTTGACTTATGGTATCAACGGTAACGTAGCAAAGGATACAGGTCCGTATATGATTGTAGCTGATAATGGCACCAACTATTATACCAATGAGTATCAGGCATATGTTAAAAGTGCACCAAATCCTACCTTGCGCTGGGAGAAAACTAAACTGGTGAATGTGGGAGTTGATTTTAATTTGTTTGATAACCGCTTGAATGGTAGTGTGGAATTTTATAACAAGGCTACCAGTGATTTGTTGGGTAATCGCTTGACAGATTCAACTTTCGGATGGTCTTCACTGTTGCTGAACTATGGCTCTATGGTGAACCGTGGTGTGGAATTTTCTTTGCAGAGTGAAATTGTGCGTACACGCGACTTCAGTTTTGGTATTGACTTCCTTTTCAGCTACAACAAGAATAAACTGACAAAGATTGATAATTCGGGAACTTCTGCGTCTAGTTGGTATAGTTCTTATCAGAATCGTGAAGGTTATCCTATGAGTTCTATTTTTGCTATCAGATATGCCGGTCTTGACAGTGAAGGTAATCCGACAGCCTACAAAGCAGACGGAACAATTGTTAATTCTGTAAACGATTTGGAGGCTGAAGATTTGGTTTACAAAGGAACAACAAATGCTCCTTATTCTTCATCGCTTACTACTCGTTTTGCTTACAAGAATTTCGACTTGAGCATGATGTTTGTTTATTACGGAGGAAACGTAATGCGTGATGTGGCATCAAGCTATCAGTTTACCATGTATCCTGTATTGAATTATGCCAGCAATATGGATCGTGATCGCCTGAACTTCTGGCAAAAACCGGGTGATGAACTCGATCCGGATATGAATCCAGCTTTCCAGTATAAAAATGGTAAAACTTGTAGTGGATTGTGGCAATATGCTGATAAACATATTGAACGAGCTGATTATATTAAATTGCGTGACATTACCTTGGGATATACATTCCCAAAACAATGGTTGCGTAGTGCGAGTATCCAGGGGTTGCGTCTGAGCCTTCAGATTCAGAATGCTTTCTACTGGGCTGCCAATAAAAAGCACCTTGATCCGGAAGTCGCAACTGCTTCATCTCGAGGACAACATATCCCGGCTACTTACACCTTTGGTGTAGCACTTGATTTTTAATGTATAACCATGAATTTAAGATATAATATGAATCTATCTAAATACTTGTTGATTGGACTTGGTGTCTTATCTTTGCATAGTTGTGACGATTTTTTGGGAAACAAGCCAAAGGGATATACGATTCCCGAGAAATTCGAAGATTATTCTAAACTGTTGAATAGCAGTTATCTGATGAGCTCATCGAATACAGTACTTGCTTATTTGACCGATGACCTTTATCGTACTTCGAAAGGAGAAATCATGAATGAGAATGCTGAAGGAAAATTGATAGAATATACTGAGTTCAATTTTTCCGGATGTGATGATCAGGAACGTAATCTTTATACGTTCAAGCACGGACAGGTTTTGACTGCCGGAAACTCTGACCCTTTGTGGAATAATGCCTACGAAAATATTTATGTTTACAATGCGGTGGCCAACAATATTCTGAATGTTCCCGATGGTACTAAAGAGCAGAGAGAAGCAAAGTATGCCGAAGCATTGGTAGGACGTGCGTTCGAATATCTGAACTTGGTCAATATTTTCGGAAATCACTATGACCCTAAAACTGCGGGTACAGATTATGGAGTACCTATTTTGCTGAGCGAAGTAGTAGGTGATGGTGCTTCGTATGTGCGCAATACAGTTGCAGAGGTATATGACCAGATTATTTCTGACTTGCAGACTGCCACTCCACTTTTGCCGGAAGTTGCAACTAATGTATATCATCCTAGTCAGACAATCGGTTATGCGTTTCAGGCACGTATGTTCCTTTATATGGGTGATTACGAGAATGCATTGAAAAACGCAAATGAAGCTCTTAAGCTGAATGATGAGTTGCTGGATATGAAACCTTATACTACTACGTACAGTACATATGGACGTATCGTATTGGAGTCTAATCCGGATGAAACTTTCCCGGAAGATGTAGATAATGTAGAGAATATCTTCATGCGTAACTTAAATGGAGCTGGCTCTGGGTTTTATCGAGCTGTAGTAGCCAGTGAAGATTTGCTTGAAACATTCAAGCGTCATTTGTCTCCTGATGGAGAAGATATGCGTTTGCGCCTGTTCTTTGCTACCGATGAGGCTAATTTTACAATGAATCCTTCTGCTACTCCGGAAAAATTTGAAGGATATAGTACTTATGCTCCTTATATTACTCAAAATGCAGGATTTACCACTCCTGAAATTTACTTAATAGCTGCAGAATGTGAAGCGCGTATCGGTTCTGTTTCTCGAGCTTTGCAATTGCTTGATCAATTGCGTGATGCCCGTATTAAAAACAATGTGCATTATGTAGAGGAAACAGATGCTCCTAATCGTACAGAGGCTCTTCGACTGGTAATCGACGAACGCCGTCGTGAGTTTGCCATGCAGGGAGCTCCGCGTTTGATTGACTTGAAACGTCTGAATCGTGAAGACTGGTTCCGTAAAGATATCGTTCACAGTGCTGATGGTGAAACATGGACATTGCCCGCAAACGACTTGCGTTATATTATGCCGATTCCACAGACTGTTCTCGATTTCAATCCTGATATGCCGCAATACGACCGTTGATGCTTATTGGGGGATAAAGTATTGACTTGAAAAATAAAGAAAGGAAGTAAACCTCAAATGTATTTGAGGCTTTACTTCCTTTCTTTTATTTCCTAAATCGCCTTTCCCTCCTTAATTATTTGTGTAGTCGGAATAAAAACTGTACTTTTGCTCACACTCTATAAATATGTGCAATAGAAGGAAGGCATGACAGTATTAAAGACAAGAGCCAAATTAGTAGATGTTGCCCGGCAACTTTTTGCCAGAAAAGGGGTAGAAGATACAACGATGAATGATATTGCGGTAGCCTCTAAAAAGGGACGTCGCACACTGTATACTTACTTTAAAAGTAAGGATCAGATTTATATGGCTGTTGTGGAGTCGGAATTGGAAATGCTTTCGGATTCAATGGAAAAGGCTGCAAAACAATCGGTTGCTCCTGACCAGAAGATTCTTGATTTAATTACTACCCACTTGGATATTGTTAAAATGGTTGTATTTCGGAATGGAACTCTTCGCGCGGATTTCTTTCGGGATATATGGCGGGTAGAAGCAATGCGTAAGAACTTTGATAGAAAGGAAATACAATTATTTCGAAATGTGTTGCAGGAAGGTAAGGAGAAAGGTATTTTTGATATCGATAATGTGGAGATAACAGCAGATATCTTGCACTATTGTATCAAAGGGATAGAGGTGCCTTATATTCGCGGTCAGATTGGTGAAGATTTGGAAGACGAGATTGGCTGGCGATATGTAGCTAAAATCGTATTTGGGGCTTTGGGATGTAAAAAAGAATAATATTAATCTTTAAAATAAATATCATTATGGGATTATTAACAGGAAAAACAGCGATTGTTACAGGTGCTGCTCGTGGTATCGGTAAAGCTATCGCATTGAAGTTTGCTGCAGAAGGTGCAAACATCGCATTTACAGATTTGGTTATCGACGAGAATGGTGAGAATACAGAAAAGGAAATAGCTGCATTCGGTGTAAAAGTAAAAGGATATGCTTCTAATGCTGCTAGTTTTGAAGATACAGCTAGAGTGGTGGAACAGATTAAGGAAGATTTCGGTTCTATCGATATTCTGGTGAATAATGCCGGTATTACAAAAGACGGTTTGATGATGCGTATGAGTGAAGCACAGTGGGATGCTGTGATTGGTGTGAATCTGAAATCTGCTTTCAACTTTATTCACGCTTGTACTCCAATCATGATGCGTCAGAAGAGTGGTAACATCATCAACATGGCTTCTGTGGTTGGTGTACACGGTAATGCAGGTCAGTGCAACTATTCTGCATCAAAGGCTGGTATGATTGGTTTGGCTAAATCAATTGCTCAGGAATTGGGCTCTCGTGGTATCCGTGCCAATGCAATTGCTCCGGGATTCATCATTACTGATATGACAGCTAAGTTGTCTGACGAAGTTAAGGCTGAATGGGCTAAGAAGATTCCTTTGCGTCGTGGAGGTACTCCGGAAGATGTAGCTAATACTGCATTATATCTTGCTTCTGACTTGTCTGCATATGTATCAGGACAGGTTATCCAGGTAGATGGTGGTATGAATATGTAATATAGTACTTCATAAGGAATGAAGAATAGAGGGAGAAGAATGGCTTACGGCATTCGGCTTTCTTTATTCTTCATTCCTTATTTTTCAAGTAAATTTTATTCTTTAGTCGGATCATTTCATTTCTAACATAGCTATGACTGTAGTTTACGAAGATAATCATATTATTGTAGTTAATAAAACCGCTTCTGAAATTGTACAGGGAGACAAAACAGGGGATACTCCTTTGTCGGAGACAGTAAAACTGTATCTGAAGGAAAAGTATGCCAAGCCTGGCAATGTGTTTATCGGAGTGACTCATCGACTGGATCGTCCGGTTAGTGGATTAGTTGTCTTTGCAAAAACCAGCAAAGCTCTCTCTCGTTTGAATGAAATGTTTCGTATAGGGGAAGTGAAAAAGACTTATTGGGCTATAGTGAAAAACTGTCCTCCTCAGACAGAAGGTGAGTTGGTGCATTATTTGGTTCGCAATGAAAAACAGAATAAGTCTTATGCCTACGACAAAGAAGTGAAGAACTCGAAAAAGGCCATATTACATTATCGTCTGATAGGTCATTCGGAAAATTATTATCTGTTGGAAGTCGATTTGAAAACAGGAAGACACCATCAGATTCGATGCCAGTTGGCTAAAATGGGATGCCCTATTAAGGGGGATTTAAAGTATGGATTTCCCCGTTCCAATCCCGATGGAAGCATTTGCCTCCATGCACGTAGAGTACGTTTTGTGCATCCGGTATCCAAACAGGAAATAGATCTTATTGCTCCGGTTCCTGCTGGTAATTTATGGAATGGATTTAGTTTTGATTGACCGTCTTGTTTTAAGCTTGGTCTAAATGTTACTTACATCAGATTCTATCAATGTAAATCAATGTAATCTTATTCAGTGTATTTTTTTCAGAAAACGCTCTACATCTTGTTGAATCATATGATAGAGTGGTGAATTTCTGTAATTGGGATTTTTGTGGATGACCAGTTCTACTCCTACCTGACTGCGTTGGTAGCTGACAAGCTCATTATGTAATTGTATATTATGCAGTGCCAACTCATGTATCTGTTGTTCGCGCTCGCGTCGTAATATAGTACATACGGGTACGAGTAGTTTTAACACTACATTATCCATAATGTGATGCCCCTGAATAAACATATAGGTATTTTCGGGGTATACTCCTAATGTCTTAAATTCACTTTTCATTTCTTCTATTTCATGAAGGGCATTCGCATGTTTCCGCTCTAATTCGTGTAACTTCCGATTGACTTTTTTAGCCATAACTTCCAGACTACGCTCCGGATGTCGTATACTTACGTGGTCAAGTTTCACTTGTGAACAAAAGTCGAGTAAAGAGAATTCTGATAAGTTATGTTTACGGTAAAACCATACAGACCAGATAAAAAGAGGATAAGCTATTTGGGAGTATAGTTTCATAAAAGCAGGAAAGTCGATGAGAGAATGGTCATTCAGAGTTGCAGTTACACACACTTCATGCAAACCTTCTGCATAGCAATGGTAATTTTCTATGGCATAGGCATAAGTCTGAAAAACATAAGGGTTGTTGTTAATGTATTGAGAAGTCTGAGTCCTTCCTTGAAGAAGATAGTCGTAGTCACTGTCTACACAGGCAATCATATTTTCTCCCAATTGTTTTCCCAATTGGTTCATTAATACAGTCTTCTTTCCTTTAGCTAATGAGTTGGCAGAGGGAAGCATGACTTCGAAATAAAGATTCTCATTTTCATAATCGGCAAGCAAGGAACGCCAAAATGATATATCTTCGTAGCTTTCTACGTATGCTACGACTTTTCTTCTTGCATGTTTGGGCTTTAAACTATTAGCTGCTCCAATGTATAAAGAAGAAAGATTTTCAGTCAATCTCTTTCCCATAGTGTGAAAATTTAAAGAGTGGTAATATCACTAACTTCTGTCACGGCATCTACCCATCCATTCATAATGACAGCAGGAGAATGAGTCGTAAGTATAATTTGTACATTAGGATTGAGACTGCGTATCATACCAATCAGTTTTTGCTGCCATTCGATGTGTAGAGAGATTTCAGGTTCGTCCATAAACAGGGCACAAGATTTATTGTCTTGTACTAAGACGGTAAGCAATATTACAAGCATTTGTTTTTCACCTGAAGACAATTGATAAGGAGTCAAAATATCTCCATCTTGTTCGAATAATATTTCGTTGCTCTTACGGATAATCTTCTTATCGGTTTCGCTGAACAGTTCGTCTATCAAGTCCTGGAACTTGGTCTTAGGCTTTGAAACTTGTGTAGCTTTAGCCTGATCTTCAATGATTCCTGAGGTCAGCAGTTCAATGATACGGTTCCCTATGTTTACCTGATAGTCCAGATAACGTCGCTGTAATTGATAAAGTTGCCAGTCTAACTCTGTTTTGACTTGTTGGTTTCCGATTTTTCCTAAAAGGTCGGCATTGATGAGCGGACGGTCAAAACTCCGAATGACATCAAAATGAATATAGGTTGCATCTTCTGGAGAAAAGACGAACACTACTCCCGGTTTAACTCCATTACTTAGAGAACCTCCTTCCAGCTCTGTTAAGCTACGTACCGAATTGTTTAAAATCGTACTTTTCCCGATTCCATTTACTCCACTCAGAATATTGACATCGGCACGTAGATTCCATGAAATATTTTTGCGTCCCCAAAGACCTTTTATTTCAATACGTTTAATGTAGTCAGCTTCCTTTTTCATGGTTGTATCCTATTTGCTTTCTAACAAAATTAGCAATTAATATGGAAACTTGTATCTTTGCGTAGATTAAAATATGTGTATGAAAGAAAATTCTACAATATCTTCCCCTGTTCTTTATCTGCAAAAGCAATATGAATTGCTGCAGAAAGAATATGACTACGAGAAAAAACAGTTCGAACAGCAAACAGAGTTGATGGGCATCGGACGTAAAATCAAACGTGGTATGTGCTGGTATCCGCTGAATATAGGGCGTAACTATTACAATGCCTTGAACCAACTGGTTGTGGAAGTGGAGCGGAGAGAGGATAAAGACATTGAACATCAGTTTGAGTATGGGCGTCCGGTATGTTTTTTCACGCAAGATGCATCGGGTAAGCTGAATTATCTTCACTTTATAGCTACTGTAAGTTATGTAGACGAAGACCGTATGGTTCTAGTGCTACCTGGAGTGGATGCATTGCTGGCTTTGCAGAATAAGGAAGTGTTGGGGGTACAGTTATATTTTGACGAAACCAGCTATCGAACCATGTTTGAGGCTTTGAAGCAGGTTATTGCTGCAAAAAATAACAGGTTGGCGGAGTTGAGAGATTTGTTTCATGGAAGCAGGCAGGCTTCTGTTTATTCTTTTCAACCTGTCCGTTTTCCTTGGTTGAATGCAGCACAGGATGAGGCTGTTAATAAAGTATTGCATGCTAAAGATGTAGCAATTGTACATGGACCTCCCGGAACAGGAAAGACTACTACGTTGGTGGAAGCTGTTTACGAAACGTTGCATCGTGAAAATCAAGTTCTGGTTTGTGCACAAAGTAATATGGCTGTCGACTGGATCAGTGAAAAACTGGTAGACAGAGGAGTTAGTGTATTGCGTATAGGTAATCCTAGTCGGGTAAACGATAAAATGCTTTCGTTTACTTACGAGCGTCGGTTTGAGTCGCATCCGGATTATCCTCAATTATGGAGTATCCGAAAAGCGATTCGCGAACTATATGCTCGTGTCGGAAAAGGTACAGATAGAGAGACTGTCCGCTTAAAGATAAACTCTCTTAAAGACCGTGCTACGGAATTGGAAATACGTATTAATGAAGCATTGTTTGCCGATGCCCGTGTGATAGCTTGTACGTTGGTGGGAAGTGCCAACCGGTTGTTGGTTGGACAAAAGTTTGGTACCTTATTTATAGATGAGGCGGCACAAGCGTTGGAAGCTGCTTGCTGGATTGCCATACGAAAAGCGGACAGGGTGATATTGGCGGGCGATCATTGTCAGTTGCCACCTACGGTAAAAAGTCCGGAAGCATTGCGTGGAGGTTTGGGAAATACTCTGATGCAGGCTATCGTAAGTAACAAACCGGATACGGTATCACTTTTGAAACTTCAATACCGTATGAATGAAGAGATCATGCGCTTTTCATCGGACTGGTTCTATCATGGGCAACTCCGTTCTGCTCCAGAAGTGAAATACCGTGGAATTCTTGATTTTGATACTCCGATAGAGTGGATTAATACAGAAGGAATGGATTGCAATGAAGAGTTTGTCGGTGAGAATTATGGGAGAATCAACAAACAGGAAGCTGAACTTTCTGTACAAACATTAAAGGAGTATTTACAGAAGATAGGAAGAGAGCGCATTCTTGAAGAGCGAATTGATGTCGGATTAATATCCCCCTATAAGGCACAGGTGCAATATTTACGGCAACTGATTAAAAAAGATACTTTCTTTAAGCCCTACCGTTCGGCTATTACAATAAATACTGTCGATGGGTTTCAAGGACAGGAACGAGATGTCATTTTAATTAGTCTGGTACGTGCAAATGAAGAAGGACAGATTGGTTTTCTGAATGATTTGCGTCGTATGAATGTGGCCATGACCCGAGCCCGTATGAAGCTGATTATATTAGGAGATGTTTCCACCTTGACACAACATCCGTTTTACCGGAAATTATACGAATATATAGAGGAATTGAATGAGTAAGTAATTTTCTTGTTTGTTATGAATCAATGACTTGGACGATTCAAAGGAAAGTCGTATATTTGATTCCAAAACAATTAATCAATTAAAACTTATGTTAATCGACTTATTACAATCGTCTTATTTCTCCGTCTTCTTGATCGTGGCGTTGGGTTTTATGCTTGGACGTATCAAGATAGGCGGATTGTCTCTCGATGTATCAGCCGTTATTTTTATAGCCTTGGCATTTGGTCATTGGGGTGTTTCCATTCCAAAAGAATTGGGAAATTTTGGATTGGTATTGTTTATTTTTACCATTGGCCTTCAGGCAGGACCCGGATTCTTCGATTCTTTCCGAAGTAAAGGAAAAACATTGATTTTGATTACATTGCTTATTATTGCATCTGCTTGTCTTACGGCGGTTGGCTTGAAATATGCATTCAATATAGATACTCCTAGTATTGTAGGACTGATAGCCGGTTCTCTTACCAGTACACCGGGGTTGGCTGTAGCTATTGACAGTACCCAGTCTCCATTGGCCTCTATTGCGTATGGTATTGCATATCCATTTGGGGTAATCGGTGTTATTTTATTTGTAAAACTATTGCCTAAGTTGTTGCGTGTCGACTTGGAGCAAGAGGCGCGTCAGCTGGAAAAAGAACGTCGTAGTAGTTTTCCAGAATTGGGAACCTGTCTGTTTCGGGTTACTAATTCTGCTGTATTTGGACGTACATTGGCACAGCTTAATATCCGTGTAATGACAGGAGCGGTAATCTCTCGTTTGAAACGTGGAGAAGAGATTATGATTCCTACAGCCCATACAACGGTAGAAAAAGATGACTGTATTCAGGCTGTCGGCAGCGAAGAGTCCTTGAATAATCTGGCCTTGATGTTGGGAGAACGTGAAGAAGGAGAACTTCCTTTGGAGCATACACAGAGTATCGAATCGTTGCTGCTTACCAAAAAAGATATGATCAACAAGCAGCTGGGCGATTTGAATATGCAGCGCAATTTTGGATGTACCGTTACGCGTGTACGCCGAAGTGGAATCGATTTGTCTCCCTCGCCTGAACTGGCTCTGAAGTTTGGTGATAAATTGATGGTTGTAGGAGAAAAGGAAGGTATTCAGGCAGTTGCCCGTATGTTGGGAAATGATGCCAAACGTCTTTCCGATACAGATTTTTTCCCGATAGCAATGGGTATTGTGCTTGGAGTTTTGTTTGGTAAACTGAATATATCTTTTGGGGGAGGAATGTCTTTCTCTCCGGGCTTAACGGGAGGAGTCTTGATTGTGGCTCTTCTTTTAAGTGCAATTGGAAAAACCGGACCTATTCTTTGGTCTATGTCTGGACCGGCCAACCAGTTGCTCCGTCAGTTGGGACTGTTGCTTTTCCTGGCAGAAGTTGGAACTTCAGCGGGTAAGAATTTGGTTTCTACATTTCAGGAAAGCGGTTTCCTGCTGTTTGGAGTAGGAGCATTGATTACTCTCGTTCCGATGCTGATAGCTGCATTGGTAGGACGTTTGGTCTTTAAGATCAGTTTGCTTGATTTGCTGGGAACCATTACCGGAGGAATGACCAGCACACCCGGTTTGGCTGCAGCCGACTCGATGACCGATAGTAATATCCCGGGAGTAGCTTATGCTACTGTCTATCCTATAGCTATGGTATTCCTTATTTTGTTTATTCAGTTTATAGCGATGTTCCTGGTGTAGAAAATACAGTATAGAAAAAAGAGAGATTGTATTCTGCAGAAGTGTATGCTTTGCAGAATACAATCTTTTTTTATTCCTTTCTGTTCTTATATTTCAATTTTATTTCAGAATTACCCTCCTACATTTGCATCAGAAATCTTAAATAATGGAATCTTATGAAAGAAATGATGAAAAAGTATACTGGTATTGCATTAGGTACAGTGTTAGGAATATTGACTTTGTCGAGTTGTGATAAAGACGACGATCGTGTAGGCAAATCCTCCTGATGAGGTGAAACAGGTCTTCGAAGCTCAATATCCAAATATGAACCCTAAGTGGGATTTTGAGTGGGGTAATTATGAGGCTGAGTTTTTTTATACAGGAACTCATGCAGAATGGAATATGCCGCTGAACCGTGTAGAAGCTGAGGCCTTTTATACATCCGGAGCACAATGGATAAAGACTGAGTTTGATGTGACAAGTTATTACTCTGTAGCAGCCGATCAGGTTGTGATTCCTGCAAAGGTGCGGGAAACAGTTGCACGGGAAGCAGGAGGAAGGCACGTGGATGAAGTGAAAATCATTGATCTGCCTCAGGGAGAAATCGATTTTTATCGGGTAGAAATAGATAATGAACCGAATGATGTTTATCTCAATGTAAAGTTTGACGGTTCTTTGTTTCAATAAACGGCTTGTGTAAGAAAGGAAAGGAGGAAAAACCACTCATATAATCGGGTTTTACCTCCTTTCTTGTTTATAGTTGAGCTATCTGTTGATGTCTCTGCCCGAAGGACGCTGATAAACACGTAGTCCAAATTCCGGAATCATGGCCAGCAGATGATCGAAAATCTCTCCCTGTATTTCTTCGTATTGCTTCCAGTCGGAAGTATTAGAGAAACAATAAACTTCCAGAGGAAGTCCTTCCGAAGTGGGTTGCATCTGTCGTACCATAATCATGAGTTCTTTATGCGTTCGCGGGTGAGCTTTCAGGTAATTTTGCAGATAGTCTCTGAATACCTGTAAATTCACAATTTGGTTGTTCTCATCTTTTTCTATCCACCCTTTCGATTTAAAATAACTTCTTTCTTCGGGAGTGCAGAAATGAACTGTATTCAGATCGATGAAAACAGAGCGTTTGATACGTCTGCCTCCTGTTTCGCGCATTCCCCTCCAGTTTTGGAAAGAATCACTCACCAAAGCATAGGGAGGAATGGTGGTAATTGTCTTGTCGAAGTTTCGTACTTTTACGGTAGTAAGAGATACTTCCAGTACATCACCGTCGGCACCATATTTAGGCATGGTAATCCAGTCGCCCGGCCGTAACATATCATTGGCAGATAACTGGACTCCTGCCACCAGTCCCAATATACTGTCTTTGAAGATTAACATTAAAATGGCTGCCGAAGCTCCCAATCCAGCCAAAATGCTGGTTGCATTTTTATCAATCAGAATGCTGATGATAAGAATTAGACCTACTCCTATGACTATCAGTTGAATCATCTGGTAAATACCTTTCAGCGGACGATTTTTTAACCGTTCATGTTCGCTGGATATTTCATAAAGAGAGTCGAGAAAACTGCCTATGAGTTTTACCGTCATGACTACAATATAAATCAGACAGGCCTTTAATAACAGATTTAATATGTGGGGAGAGTCGTTGAAGGCAAATGGCAGCAACAGATACCATACAAGTGGAGGAATGAGTAAACAAAAGCTGTGCATCATTCTGTCATTAAACAGATAGTCGTCCCAGGTAGCTTTGGTTTTGGCAGTTACTTTTTGTATGATGGGCACAATTAAATGCCGGAAGCCCATGCTGATGAGATACGAAAGAAGTAAAATACCTACGATAAATATAATCTTGGTTGTCCAGTTGGATTGTGCAGGCTGGATGCCCCAATTGCACAGTTGCTGACTGATATCTTCTGAAATAGTATGCATGATATTTTATATTGATATACGGATAGCAAATATACAAGCTTTTCAAAATTTAGGATAGCATTGTTTTTTATATTTCTGTTGATATTTTGCCCTGTGATGCTCAATTTAACAAACTTTGTGCATTTTCCTTCCATATCTTTTTGCAGAATGAATGGTTTCATTAAATTTGCCGCCAATTAATTACTAATACTAAAATATTAATCGAATGGGCTTGAAAATTGTAGTATTGGCAAAACAAGTACCTGACACTCGCAATGTAGGGAAAGATGCCATGAATGCCGACGGAACGGTGAACCGTGCGGCTCTTCCGGCTATCTTCAATCCGGAAGACTTGAACGCCTTGGAACAGGCACTCAGACTGAAAGACACACATCCTGGCTCTACCGTGACTATCTTGACTATGGGACCGGGCCGTGCCGCAGAAGTTATTCGTGAAGGTTTATATAGAGGTGCCGACAACGGCTATTTGCTGACAGACCGTGCTTTTGCCGGAGCTGATACACTTGCTACATCGTATGCGTTGGCTACTGCTATTCGTAAAATAGGTGAATATGACATTATTGTAGGTGGTCGTCAGGCTATCGATGGAGATACTGCACAGGTAGGTCCTCAGGTAGCAGAAAAACTGGGATTGCCTCAGGTAACATACGTAGAAGAAATTCAGGAGGTAAAAGACGGACGCATCCGTGTAAAACGTCATATCGACGGAGGTGTGGAAACTGTAGAGGCTCCATTGCCTATTGTGCTGACAGTAAACGGAAGTGCTGCCCCATGCCGTCCGCGTAATGCAAAACTGGTGCAGAAGTACAAACGTGCACTGGGCGGACAGGAAAAGGCTGCATTGGCAAAAGAAGGCGTAGAACTTCCGTATGCTTCTTTGTATGAAACTCGTCCTTATCTGAATATTGTAGAATGGAGTGTAGCCGATGTAAACGGAGACACTAAACAATGCGGATTGTCAGGTTCACCTACTAAGGTAAAGAAGATTGAAAATATTATCTTCCAGGCTAAGGAAAGTAAGACACTGACAGGAAGTGATGCAGATGTAGAGAATTTGATTGTTGAACTGTTGGCTAACCATACTATCGGATAAAGACTATGAATAACGTATTTGTATATTGTGAGATGGAAGGCAAACATGTTGCCGATGTCAGTCTCGAACTTTTAACCAAAGGTCGTAAGTTGGCCAATCAGTTGGGATGCCAGCTGGAAACAATCTGTGCCGGCAGCGATCTTACAGATGTAGAAAAACAAGTATTGCCTTACGGAGTAGACCGTGTACATGTATTCGATGCTCCGGGCTTGTTCCCTTATACTTCACTCCCTCACACTTCTATTCTTGTCAACCTGTTTAAGGAAGAACAACCTCAGATCTGTCTGATGGGTGCTACCGTTATCGGTCGTGACCTGGGTCCGCGTGTATCTTCTGCACTGACAAGTGGTCTTACTGCCGACTGTACTCAGTTGGAAATCGGAAACCATGAAGACAAGAAGAACGGAGTTACTTACGAAAATCTGTTGTATCAGATTCGTCCGGCATTCGGTGGTAACATTGTAGCTACCATTATCAACCCCGAACATCGTCCTCAGATGGCTACCGTACGCGAAGGAGTGATGAAAAAAGAAATTGTCGATGAAAACTATCAGGGCGAAGTAATCCGTCATGATGTAGCGAAGTATGTTCCGGAAACAGACTACGTGGTAAAAGTAATCGACCGTCATGTAGAAAAGGCCAAACATAATCTGAAGGCAGCTCCTATTGTCATTGCCGGTGGATATGGTATGGGTAGCAAAGAAGGCTTCGATATGTTGTTCGAACTGGCTAAAGAACTTCATGCAGAAGTGGGTGCCAGCCGTGCAGCTGTAGATGCCGGTTTCTGCGACCACGACCGTCAGATTGGTCAGACTGGTGTGACTGTTCATCCTAAACTGTATATCGCTTGCGGTATCTCTGGTCAGATTCAGCACATTGCCGGTATGCAGGATGCAGGTATCATTATTTCTGTAAACAATGATCCGAACGCACCGATCAATTCAATTGCAGATTATGTAATCAACGGAACAGTAGAGGAAGTGGTTCCGAAATTAATCAAGTATTATAAAAAGAATAGTAAGTAATGGCTAACTTTTATACAGAACATCCGGAATTACGCTTCCATCTGAACAACCCGTTGATGGAGCGTATCTGCGAACTGAAAGAACGCAGTTATAGAGATAAAGACGAGTACGACTATGCACCGCAGGACTATGCCGATGCAATCGACTCTTACGATAAAGTATTGGAAATTACCGGAGAAATTACCGGTGAAGTAATTGCTGCCAATGCAGAAGGAGTAGACGAAGAAGGACCACACTGTGCAAACGGTCGCGTGGAATATGCTTCGGGTACTAAAGCAAACCTCGATGCCATGGTGAAAGCCGGTCTGAACGGTATGACTATGCCACGCCGTTTCGGTGGATTGAACTTCCCTATCACTCCGTATACCATGTGTGCGGAAATCGTAGCTCAGGCAGATGCCGGCTTTGGTAATATCTGGTCGCTGCAAGACTGTATCGAAACATTGTACGAGTTTGGTAACGAAGATCAGCACAGTCGTTTCATCCCTCGTATCTGTGCAGGTGAAACCATGTCTATGGACTTGACTGAACCGGATGCAGGTTCGGACCTTCAGAGCGTAATGCTGAAAGCTACTTACGATGAGGCTAACAACTGCTGGCGCCTGAATGGTGTAAAACGTTTCATCACAAACGGTGATGCACACTTGCACCTGGTATTGGCTCGTTCGGAAGAAGGTACTCACGACGGTCGTGGTCTGTCTATGTTTATTTATGACAAGAACGACGGTGGTGTAGATGTACGCCGCATCGAAAACAAGTTGGGTATCCACGGTTCTCCTACTTGTGAGTTGGTATACAAAAATGCGAAAGCTGAACTTTGCGGCGAACGTAAGTTGGGCTTGATTAAATATGTAATGGCTTTGATGAACGGTGCCCGTTTGGGTATTGCTGCACAGTCGGTAGGTTTGAGCCAGGCTGCTTACAACGAAGCTTTGGTATACGCTAAAGACCGTAAACAGTTCGGCAAGGCTATCATCGAATTCCCGGCAGTATACGATATGCTGGCTACTATCAAGGCTAAACTGGATGCCGGACGTGCTTTGCTGTATCAGACTTCACGCTATGTAGATATTTACAAGGCTTTGGACGATATTGCCCGTGAACGTAAACTTACTCCGGAAGAACGTCAGGAACAGAAACGCTATGCGAAACTGGCAGACAGCTTTACTCCGCTTGCCAAAGGTATGAACTCTGAATATGCCAACCAGAATGCATACGACTGTATCCAGGTACATGGTGGTTCAGGTTTCATGATGGAATATGCTTGTCAGCGTATTTATCGTGATGCACGTATCACCAGCATTTACGAAGGTACTACTCAGTTGCAGACTGTGGCTGCTATCCGTTATGTGACTAACGGTTCGTATGCCGCTACTTTGCACGAATACGAATTGATTCCATGCGCTCCTGAATTTGAAGGATACATGAACCGTATCAAAGACATGACCCGTAAACTGGAAGCATGTACCAATGCGGTGAAAGAGGCACAGAATCAGGAATTGCTCGATTTCGTGGCACGTCGTCTGTACGAAATGGCAGCAGTATGTGTAATGAGCCATTTGTTGCTGCAGGATGCTACCAAAGCTCCGGAGCTGTTTGCACAATCACTCAATGTATACGTAAACTATGCAGAATCTGAAGTTGAGAAACACTTCAACTTTATTCGCAAGTTTAATGCCGAGGAATTGGCTGCGTATCGCAAATAAAGATTTTTTTTTATAGTATAGGTTAAATTGACAGGCTGTACTTCGAGGATTTTTTCCCCGTTGTACAGCCATTTTTTTGCAGGTAGAAGAAAAGTCAGGAAACAAATGTTGTATGATGTGGATGGATTGTATCTGTTTGTATTGTCGGTATATAATTGCCGTCGTTGGCTGCGCAAACGGCGTCGTTGAACGGTGATTTGTCGTCGTCGGCTTTGTATCCGACGTCGTCGGATATAGAAGAGTTGCTGTATGAAACAGACTTTCTTTATAGAACTAAAGATGTTATTATTCGATACTTTTTAATCTATTAGATGGCGTAGTTGATGTAAATGTGGCAAAAAAACAGTAAAATCTGTTTGTTTGTAGAAAAATGTTCTTATATTTGCCACAGACTAAAAAATCAATAAGTGAATATCTACTATCGTAACATGACACAGACCGGGATGGGGTGGATGATGACCACTACATCGACCTTTGGGATGACCCCTCTGGGGGGAAGATAGTATATATGGTGTTTCTACGTGATACACGCTTGCGTGCGCAAGCATATTCTTTTTTATCATTCATTTTTTTTCTTTTTTGAACTTTATTTTCCTGCATGTATATCGGGGAAAACAGGCTAAAAATATAAGAGCATGAAAGTATTGAAATTCGGCGGAACATCTGTTGGATCGGTCAACAGTATGTTGAGTGTAAAAAAAATAGTCGAATCGGTAGACGATAAGGTTATAGTAGTCGTATCGGCATTAGGAGGAATTACAGATAAACTGATTCATACATCGAAAATGGCTGCAGCCGGTGATTCGGCGTATGAGAAGGAAATGAAGGAGATTGTCAACCGCCATATCGAAATGGTATATACAGTCATTCCTGCCGGGAAAGCACGTGAAGTTTTATTGGATCAGGTCAACGAGCTGTTGAGCGAATTGAAAAATATCTTTCAGGGTATTTTCCTGATTCATGACCTTTCTCCCAAAACCTCTGCTACAATAGTAAGCTATGGAGAACGTCTTTCGTCTATCATTGTAGCTACACTGATAGAAGGAGCCCAGTGGTTCGATTCACGTACTTTTATCAAAACCGAAAAGAAGCATAACAAACATATACTCGACTCGGAACTGACGAATCGTCTGGTAAGAGAGACTTTCAAGGAAGTTCCCCAGGTAGCACTGGTACCCGGTTTTATTTCTACAGATAAGGATACCGGGGAAGTGACCAATTTGGGACGTGGAGGTTCGGATTATACAGCTTCTATTCTGGCTGCGGCTTTGAATGCGGATATTCTGGAGATATGGACCGATGTGGATGGTTTTATGACTGCCGACCCCCGTGTCATCAGTACTGCATATCCTATTACCGAACTGAGTTATGTGGAAGCAATGGAGTTGTGTAACTTCGGAGCCAAGGTGGTTTATCCGCCGACCATTTATCCGGTATGCCATAAAAACATTCCTATTCTGATAAAGAATACATTCAATCCGGATGCTCCCGGTACTATTGTCAAGCAGCAGGCCGATCATTTTTCAAAACCTATCAAAGGTATTTCTTCTATTAATGATACCTGCCTTATTACCATGACCGGATTGGGTATGGTGGGTGTGATTGGAGTCAACCACCGTATTTTCAAGACCTTGGCAGAAAATGGTATCAGTGTGTTCCTGGTATCACAGGCTTCTTCGGAAAACTCAACCTCTATCGGGGTACGTACAGAAGATTCGGCTTTGGCATGTAAGGTGCTGAATGAAGAGTTTGCCAAAGAAATTGAAATGGGAGAAATCTCGCCGATGATGGCAGAAAGCGGACTGGCTACAGTGGCTATTGTAGGAGAGAACATGAAGCATACTCCGGGAATTGCAGGTAAACTGTTTGGTACGCTCGGACGAAACGGTATTAATGTCATTGCCTGTGCACAGGGAGCATCGGAAACAAACATCTCTTTTGTGGTAGAAGGTGATTCTTTGCGTAAGACTCTGAACGTGATTCACGATTCTTTCTTCCTGTCCGAATATCAGGTTCTGAATCTGTTCATTTGCGGTATCGGTACGGTAGGACATAGCTTGATTGAGCAAATCAACAGTCAGCAGGAGAAGTTGAAGCAGGAGCGGGGACTGAACTTGAAAGTGGTAGGTATTGCCAACGGACATTATGCATACTTTACCCGCCGTGGAATAGACTTGAATAACTATCGTAAGGAACTGGAGGAGAAAGGTGTTCCTTCTTCGCCTCAGGTTTTGCACGACGAGATTATTGGCATGAATATATTCAACTCTGTATTTGTGGATTGTACTGCCAATGCTTCCATTGCCGGACTGTATAAAGATTTTCTAAGCCATAATATTTCGGTTGTAGCAGCCAATAAGATAGCCGCTTCTTCGGAATACGATGTCTATGCAGAACTGAAGTCTATTGCTCGCCAGCGTGGTGTGAAATTCCTTTTCGAAACCAATGTGGGTGCAGGACTTCCGATTATCAATACCATCAACGACCTTATCAACAGTGGCGATAAGATTCTTAAGATTGAAGCGGTGGTAAGTGGTACGCTGAATTATATTTTCAATACCATCAGCGAGGAAGTACCTTTGAGTGAAACAATCCGTAAAGCGAAGGAAGAAGGCTATTCGGAACCCGATCCGCGTATCGACCTGAGTGGAAAGGATGTCATCCGTAAGCTGGTTATCTTGGCTCGTGAGGCCGGATATAAACTGAGCCAGGAGGATGTGGAGAAACATCTCTTTATTCCGGATTTTTGCTTCGAAGGCTCGTTGGACGATTTCTGGAAGAATGTCAAAACGTTGGATGCTGATTTTGAAGCCCGTCGTAAGAAATTGGAAGCCGAAGGAAAACGCTGGCGCTTCGTGGCAAGCCTGGACAATGGAAAAGGTGTAGTTTCCTTACAGGAAGTAGACAGTCGCCATCCATTCTATAATCTGGAAGGCAGCAACAATATTATTTTGCTCACTACCGAGCGATACAATGAATACCCTATGCTCATTCAGGGATACGGAGCCGGTGCCAGCGTAACTGCAGCCGGTGTGTTTGCCGATATTATGAGCATTGCAAATATTTAGAACGATGAAACACATTATTATATTAGGCGATGGCATGGCCGATTGGGCCGTACCTTCATTGGGAAACCAGACTTTGTTGCAGTATGCACAGACACCGTATATGGATAAACTGGCCGCAATGGGGCGTTGCGGTATGTTGAAAACAGTAGCCGATGGATTTCATCCGGGGAGCGAAGTAGCCAATATGTCGGTATTGGGGTACGATTTACCTAAGGTATACGAAGGGCGCGGGGTGCTTGAGGCTGCAAGTATAGGGGTTGAACTTTGTCCGGGGGATTTGGCCTTGCGCTGTAATATAGTATGTGTGGAAGGGGAAACCTTGAAAAACCATTCGGCCGGACATATTACCACGGAAGAGGCTGATGTGCTGATTCGTTATTTGCAAGAACATTTGGGCACGGACCGTATTCATTTTTATACCGGAGTACAGTATCGTCATCTGCTGGTAATAAAAGGTGGAGATAAAAGATTGGTTTGTGTACCTCCTCACGATATTCCGTTGCAGCCTTTTCGTCCGAATATGGTGCGTCCGGCTTGTGCTGAGGCAGAAGAAACTGCACGTTTGCTGAACGAGCTGACACTTCGTTCGCAGGAACTGCTGGCTTCTCATCCGCTGAACCTGAAGCGAATGGCAGAAGGAAAAGATCCGGCAAACAGTATTTGGGCATGGAGTCCGGGCTTCCGTCCGCAAATGGAGCCTTTGTCACAGAAATATCCGGAGATAAAGAAGGGAAGTGTCATTACAGCTGTTGACTTGATTCGCGGAATTGGTCGTTATGCAGGTTTACGCTGTATTGATGTAGAAGGAGCAACAGGGCTCTATGATACGAATTACGAAGGAAAGGCACATGCGGCTATCGAAGCTTTGCGGACAGACGATTTTGTGTATTTGCATGTCGAAGCAAGTGATGAGGCCGGTCATGAGGGAAATGTAGCCTTGAAATTGCAGACGATAGAAAATCTGGATAGCCGTATTGTAAAACCTGTATATGAAGCTGTGAAGGAATGGGACGAACCGGTAGCGATTGCTGTGTTGCCCGATCATCCTACTCCTTGTGAGTTGCGTACTCATACAGCCGAACCGATTCCTTTCCTTATTTACTATCCGGGTATAGAACCCGATGAGGTGCAGACATACGATGAAGTTTCCTGCAAACAGGGTGCGTATGGCACACTTGAGAGAGATGAGTTTATGAATGAATTTATGAAATACTGACCTTATGAAATACTATAGTACCAATAAAAAGGCTCCTTGGGCCACACTGGAAGAAGCGGTAGTAAAGGGTCTTGCTGCCGATAAAGGCTTGTATATGCCGGAAGTGATAAAGCCGTTGCCTTCTTCCTTTTTTGAGGAAATAGAAAAAATGTCTTTTCAGGAGATTGCCTGTCGGGTAGCTGATGCGTTCTTTGGCGAAGATGTACCGGCGGAAACTCTGAAACAGATTGTATACGATACATTGAGTTTCGATGCCCCTGTCGTTCAGGTAAAAGACAATGTATATGCTTTGGAACTCTTTCATGGTCCTACATTGGCCTTTAAGGATGTGGGCGGACGTTTTATGGCTCGCTTGCTGGGGTATTTTATCCGGAAAGAAGGTAAAAACCAAGTGAACGTGCTGGTTGCTACTTCCGGTGATACAGGTAGTGCCGTAGCCAATGGTTTCCTGGGGGTGGAAGGCATTCATGTGTATGTACTGTATCCGAAAGGTAAGGTCAGCGAGATACAGGAAAAGCAGTTTACTACATTGGGGCAGAATATTACAGCTATCGAGGTAGACGGTACATTCGACGATTGCCAGGCATTGGTGAAGAATGCTTTTATGGATAAAGAATTGGATGAACACATGCAGCTGACTTCTGCCAATTCCATCAATGTGGCACGTTTCCTTCCTCAGGCTTTTTATTATTTCTATGCTTATGCGCAGATGAAGAAAATAGGCAAGGCAGACAATCTGGTGATTTGTGTACCTAGCGGTAACTTCGGTAATATTACTGCCGGACTCTTCGGAAAACGGATGGGGCTGCCAGTGAAGCGTTTTATTGCAGCTAATAACCGGAATGATATCTTCTATCAGTATCTGAAGACAGGAGAATACCACCCTCGTCCGTCGGTATCGACTATTGCTAATGCAATGGATGTGGGAGATCCCAGTAACTTTGCCCGTATTCTCGATTTGTATGAAGGAAGTCATGACGCAATTGCTTCAGAAATCAGTGGTGAAACGTATACCGATGAGCAGATACGTGATACCGTACAGCAGGTATACGAAGAAACCGGTTATCTGCTCGATCCGCATGGAGCGTGTGGCTACAAGGCTTTGGCACAGGAATTGAAAGACGATGAATATGGTGTCTTCCTTGAAACGGCCCATCCGGCTAAGTTCCTTCAAACAGTAGAGGGTATCATCGGACATGAGGTAAAGATTCCTGAAAAACTTCAGGCCTTTATGAGAGGTGAAAAACAGAGTGTACCGATGTCGAAAGAGTTTTCTGCTTTCAAGAATTATTTATTGAAACAGTAATGGAAACAGTTATAGACTTCCTGTCGAGTGATTCGTCAGGAAGTTTTTTTATGTTTTTACAGAGGCTCTTTCCATTAGATAGACTCTGTCTTTATAAGGAATGACAATTGCCGATAATTTGGTTTTTTACGATAAAAATGTACCTTTGTTTTCACTTTACGAATCTTTATTACATGAAAACACAGGTACGATTATTGGTAATGGCAGTTTGTCTGCCTTTATTGGGTTTTGCACAGAATGGGGTACAGGTTGTGTTACCAGAAGCTGGAAGCAAAACTTTATTACATGAGGGTTGGTTTGCCCGTAGGGCAGCAGAAATTGGAGAAGATGGAAACAGACTTACTTCAGGATGTTTTGATTCATCAGGATGGTTGCAGGCGAAAGTGCCGGGAACGGTGCTGACTACCTTGCTGGAGAACAAGTTGTTTCCTGCTCCCGAGTTTGGATTGAATAATGAGAAGATACCGGATATCTCTGCCGTGGGGCGGGATTTCTATACTTATTGGTTTGTCCGTCCTTTTACTGTTTCTTCAGTCGATTCAGGAACACATGTATGGCTGAATTTCAGAGGCATCAATTATAAGGCTGAAATTTATCTGAATGGGAAGCGTGTCAATACCACGACTCATGAAGGAATGTTCTTACGCCAGACTTACGATATTACTTCTTATTTGAAAAAGGATTCTGTAAATGTATTGGGAGTATTGGTTTTCCCTCCCGATCATGTAGGAGTTCCTAATGGAGGACAGGGAGGTGACGGACAGATAGCCCGAAACTGTACGATGCAATATACTCCCGGATGGGATTGGATTCAGCCCGTACGCGACCGTAATACCGGAATCTGGGATGAAGTTTCTATTACCACGACAGGAGATGTTTGTGTAGATCATCCGTATGTGGTAACGAAAGTACCGGGAGTACGCCGTCCGAGTGACACCAAACAGGCTCCGGCTTATTTGGAAACATCTGTGGAGGTGAAGAATGTATCGGCTCAACCTAAGAAAGGGATATTGAGGATGGTGTACGAAGGACGAAAGCTGGAAGAGCCGGTGAGCTTGCAGCCTTATGAAACCAAAACAGTCGAACTTGACAGACAGACTTTGAAGAATCCGTCTTTGTGGTGGCCGAATGGAATAGGAACCCAGCCTTTGCATCAGATTTCTTTTTCGTTTGTAATGGATGGGGAAGAAACGGATATTGAGAATGTACGTTTTGGTATTCGGGAAATAACTACACGCAAAAATCCTCATAACGGAGGCCGTGAATTTTATGTAAACGGTCAGCCTGTATTTATGACCGGTGGCAATTACATCGATTCCGACTGGCTGCTTCGTCTGTCTCCTGAACGATATGAACACGATGTGCGTTTTCATGCTGAAATGAATCTGCGTATGATACGTGTGTGGGGAGGTGCCTTGCTGGAGCGTCCTGAATTTTATGAGGCTTGCGACCGTTATGGTATTCTGGTATTCCAGGATTTGTGGGGAAGCGGAGACTGTAATGGAGCATGGGAAGACCTTACGAAACTTGACTCCAGAGAGCGTCGCTGGGAATATCCGGATAATCATGCGTTGTTTTTGGCTTCGGCAGAAGACCAGATTAAAATGATTCGTAATCATCCGAGCCTTTGTTTCTGGTGTGGAGCGAACGAGTGGCCTTTGGCTAAGGATATAGATCAGGCTTTGCAGGAAGATATTCTTCCTCGTTTGGATCCGAATCGTCTGTTTGCCCGTTATTCTACCGATTCTACTTTTACCCGCAATTTACTGGGTGATAATGGAGACGGTCCTTATGGCATTCAGGAGCCGGAATGGTTCTTTACTTTCCGTTCTCATCCTTTCAATCCGGAAGTTGGTTCGGTAGGTTCGCCCGAAGTCGAAAGCTTCCGTGCTTTCATGCCGGAGAAAGATTTAAAGGAATTTCCCAGAAACGGAAGAACACGTAATCTGAATTGGCGGTATCATAAGGATTTAGGCTATGGAGATCATCTGGAACGTTATGGAGAGCTACATACCATTGAAGATTATTGTAAATATGCGCAGGTAGTCAATTATGACCAATACCGCAGCTTTATGGAAGGATGGGCTTCGCACATGTGGGACTGGTATACCGGGGTACTGATTTGGAAAACTCAAAATCCATGGACTGCATTGCGCGGTCAGATGTACGATTGGTTTCTCGATGTCAATGCTTCTCTTTATGGAACTCGTAAAGGATGCGAACCGATTCATCCGTTTTATAATCTGATTACAAAAAAAGTGACTTTACTGAATACGACGGTTGAAGAGAAGAAAGGATTGGTTGTAAAAGCGCAGTTGTTTACACGCGATGGAAAGGAATGTTGGAAGGAGGAGAAAACATGTGATGCGTCGGCCAATGGGTTAAATGATTTGTTTGAAGTTCCGCAGCCGGAAGCGATAAAAGGTGTGTATTTCTTGAAACTGACCTTGCTGGATGCAGAAGGAAAACAACTGACGGATAATATTTATTGGCTGACTACAACTCCCAAAGATTATCGTACATTGGCGGAATTGCCTGTTTCTCGTCCGGATATACAGGCTTCGCTGGTAAAGAATGAAAACACGTATAAGGGAAAGATTTACTTTACAGGTGACAGTCGTATCAGTTTCTTCAATCGTATTAAACTTTTCGATAAGGAAACTGGCGAGCGGATTCTTCCGGTACATTATTCAGATAATTATGTCACACTGATGCCGGGAGACAAACGTTGTATCTGTTTTGATTTCTGTTCCGAGTTGCCCAAAGAGAGAATACAGATGGTGGTAGAAAGCTGGACACAAGATAAAGTGGTTATAGACGACTGGAAATAAGAAAGACTTCGGAACACATTACCACAGAAAGGAAAAGCCTTGAACCGGAAAGATAATGAGAACGGTTCAAGGCTTTTGTCATATTGATAGGAATATTGAATGTTTTGCATTAAAAAATGGGAAAATGCTGTTTTTCGATAACCCGTATTTGGGATAAAAAGTTCGCTCACAGTGGTAAAAATCCCTTTTTAGGGCTAGAAAACCTCCTTAAAACATGTTATAGGACAGGTTTATGGAACCTTTCCCGGAGGAAAATACGACCTGTATCAGGCGGTAACAATACTTGAAACGAGGGCTTACGGTACTAGAATCGTTGTCTTACGCGATTAGTCGCGTTGGCTGATGCTTCTTTTTGCTTGTTTTTACCTGTTTTCGGGGGATTTCTGATGCTTTTTAGAAGCAGATTTTCTTCATTTTTTTAAGTGATAAAAGGCTGCTTATTTCTTGATTCTTCGATACCGGAATATATAGTATACTTCTGTTTATGTTATTTGGACGGATAAAGGCAGGAATATCTGTCTTTCTGTATTTTTATAAGGGTCGAAAAACAGCCGAATTTTCCACGACTTCTGTATCGGTGGTCAAATAACGCCGTATAAAGGCATCTGAATTGACATTTTGTAAATAACGTGAATTCTAAGACTTTTGTAAGTAAGTTCTCAGAATTCACGTTGTTTATATTCTATTCCGGCAATTGCTGATAAGCTGAATGAAGTTGTTTCATGGCTTGTTCAAGAATAGAACGAGGAGAACCGATGTTCATACGCATAAAGCCAATCCCTTCTTTGCCAAATGTCTTTCCGTCATTCAAAGCCAAATGAGCTTTTGAAACAAACCAATCGTTGAGTGCTTCCTGACTGAGTTTCAAGTTGCGGCAATCCAGCCATACAAGATAAGAAGCCATCGGAACTATCACCTTGATTTTGGGCATGTGGGTGTGAATATAATCAGTTACATAATCAATGTTTCCCTGTATATAGCTTAATAGCTGCTCCAGCCATTCTGTTCCATTTGAATAGGCAGCTTCCACAGCAGGAAAGGCAAATACGTGTCCACCATTCAGCTCGCAGGATTCCAGATAAGCTTCAAATCGGGCTCTTAATCCTTCATTGAAAATAACGGTGTGTGAGGCCGATACTCCTGGCATGTTGAAAACTTTGCTGGGCGACATGAAAGTCACGGAATTGTTACGGGCTTTTTCTGAAACCATAGGGAAAGGAAGATGCTGACGGGGAGGTAAGGTCAGGTCGGCATGGATTTCATCGGACAATACAATCACATTGTCGTCTGCACAGACTTCAGCTATGGTTTCCAGTTCTTCTCTTGTCCATACTATACCACCCGGGTTATGAGGATTACATAAAATTAAGGCGCGGATTCCTTTTATAGACCGGCGGAACAGGTCTAAATCCATCCGGTAATGTCCATCTTCCAGACGAAGCGGGCATTCTACCAACCGGCGGTTATTGCGTGTAACCAGCCAGAAGAATGGAGGATATACAGGAGGCATAATCATAATCTTGTCTCCAGGCTGAGTCAGAGCATTGATGGCCATTCCCAGTCCGGGTACGATACCGGGTACATAGTTCAGCTGTTCTTTACGTACCTCCATGTGGTATCTCATTTTCATCCAGCCAATAATAGCCTGATAATAGCTGTCCGGCTTACAGGTATAGCCCAGTATGGGATGTTCGCAGCGTTTTCGTATGGCATCAAGTACAAAAGGAGGAGTAGCAAAGTCCATATCGGCTACCCATAATGGGATAAGGTCTTCGCGTCCCCAGATTTCTTTTACTTCATCTGTTTTTACTGAAGCAGTACCCTGCCGGTTTATGATTTGGTCGAAGGAATAATTCATAATGTATTATTTAAAGTTAGTAAATCGGTTTTATAAAGGGTAAGTATTTGTTTGTTGTTCCCTTACAAAAATACAATCTTTCTTTTGTTTCTGGTATCAGTTTTGAAAGATCTTTTCCAGTCTGTTTTCAATTAAATGAATAAAAAAGAATAGTTTTTTTAATATTATGTTTGTTTTTTCTAGAAAAACATTACATTTGCAAGCGTAAAGACAATAATGCAAGATTTATGAAAACATTTGCGACATACTTCTTTTTCTTTTTTTATTACTTTTACTTTAGCAATAAGGTAGAAGCGGGAGTTCGCATGTGTACAGTAAGATAAATGATAAATGAAAATATAACGAATCCCGCTTCGTAAAGAAGTCGGGATTTTTTTTTATAGATATGATTATATGAAAAAGATAGCTATACAAGGGGTTCCAGGCTCGTATCATGATATTGCAGCTCATAAATATTTTAAAGATGAAGAAATTGAACTGATATGTTGCAATACGTTTGAAGAGGTCTTTGAACAGATGCGTAAAGACAGTAAGGTGATAGGACTTGTAGCCATTGAAAATACGATTGCAGGAAGTTTGCTTCACAATTATGAACTATTGAGAGAAAGTGGAGCAACCATCATTGGAGAACACAAACTGCGTATCAGTCATAGTATCATGTGTTTGCCCGATCAGGATTGGGACGATTTGACTGAAGTGAATTCTCATCCGGTAGCATTGGCCCAGTGCCGTGAGTTCTTGCAGCATCATCCGAAACTGAAGGTAGTAGAAACAGAAGATACTGCCGGTAGTGCCGAAAACATCAGTAAGCATCAGTTGAAAGGCCATGCTGCTATCTGTTCCAAGTATGCGGCCGAATTGTATGGAATGAAAATCTTGCAGGAAGGCATTGAAACAAACAAACATAATTTTACCCGCTTCCTGGTTATTGCCGATACTTGGATGGCAGACGAACTGAAAGACCGCTCGAAAGTAAACAAAGCCAACATCGTATTTTCACTTCCGCATACAGAAGGAAGCCTTTCACAGGTTTTGTCTATCTTTTCATTTTATAAGATCAATCTGACCAAGATACAGTCGTTGCCTATTATCGGTCGTGAATGGGAGTATCTGTTTTATGTGGATGTAATGTTTAACGATTATCTGAGATACAAACAAGCTATTGATGCGGTAATGCCGCTTACCAAAGCACTTAAAATATTAGGAGAATATGCAGAAGGAGAATCTACACTATAATATACAGCCTGCCGACAGACTGGCTAATGTAAGCGAATACTACTTCAGCCGTAAGTTGAAAGAAGTAGCACGTATGAATGCGGAAGGGAAGAATGTAATCAGTCTGGGTATCGGAAGCCCCGATATGCCACCTTCAGAAGAAACGGTACGTGTCTTGTGTGAAAATGCACAGAAACCGGATGCTCATGGTTATCAGCCTACGGTGGGTATTCCTGAGTTACGTCAGGCTATGGCCGACTGGTACAAGCGCTGGTATAACGTTGATTTAGATCCTGCTACGGAAATCCAGCCTCTTATCGGCTCTAAAGAAGGTATTTTGCATGTGACGCTGGCCTTGGTGAATCCGGGAGATCAAGTGTTGGTTCCTAATCCTGGATATCCTACCTATACATCATTGAATAAAATATTGGGTAGTGAGATTGTCAACTATAACTTAAGAGAAGACAACAACTGGCAGCCGGACTTTGACGAGTTGGAGAAAATGGATTTGAGTCGTGTAAAGATTATGTGGACCAACTATCCCAATATGCCGACAGGAGCAAATGCTACAATGGAACTGTATGAAAAACTGGTAGACTTTGCACGCCGTCATAATATTGTCATAGTGAACGACAATCCTTACAGCTTTATTCTTAACCGGAAGCCAATCAGTATCTTGAATGTGCCGGGAGCAAAGGAATGCTGTATTGAGTTCAACTCGATGAGTAAGAGTCACAATATGCCGGGATGGCGTGTAGGTATGCTGGCTACCAATGCTACTTTTGTACAGTGGATTCTGAAGATTAAGAGTAATATCGATTCGGGTACGTTCCGACCTTTGCAGTTGGCTGCAGCACAGGCGTATCATAACAGTGCCGAATGGCATGAAGAAGCCAATATTCAGGTATATAGCCGACGCCGGAAACTTGCAGAAGAAATCATGCGTGTCTTGGGATGTACCTTTGATGAGAACCAAGTGGGCATGTTCCTTTGGGGACGTATTCCCGATACTTATGGTGATGTAGAGGAACTGACCGAGAAAGTCTTGCATGAGGCACGGGTATTCATTACTCCGGGATTTATTTTCGGAAGCAATGGCAAACGCTACATTCGTATTTCGCTTTGTGCCAAAGAAGAAAAACTGGCAGAAGCTTTAGAGAGAATCAAATCTGTCTTATAAAAAGTCAGATAAATAAAAACGAACAACAAAAAAGATAAAGATATGGAACTGAATTTACAACCCATCGAACTGGAAGGTGTTTCAAAAGAACGCCCCATGGTGATAGCAGGCCCTTGTAGTGCCGAAACAGAAGAACAAGTAATGTCAACTGCCACACTTTTGGCTAATAAAGGTGTGAAGATTTTCCGTGCCGGTATCTGGAAACCGCGTACAAAACCAGGAGGCTTTGAAGGGATCGGAGTGGATGGTCTGGCATGGTTGAAACGTGTCAAACAGGAAACAGGTATGTACGTAGCAACAGAAGTGGCTACAGCCAAACACGTATACGAGTGCCTGAAAGCCGGTATCGATATTTTGTGGATTGGTGCCCGCACAACTGCCAATCCGTTTGCTGTACAGGAGATTGCAGATGCCTTAAAAGGAGTAGATGTTCCTGTATACGTAAAGAATCCGGTCAATCCTGATCTGGAACTTTGGATTGGAGCTTTGGAACGTATCAATAATGCCGGATTGAAGAGATTGGGAGTAATCCATAGAGGTTTTTCTTCTTACGACAAGAAGATTTACCGCAATCTCCCTCAATGGCATATTCCTATCGAATTGCGCCGTCGTATTCCTAACTTGCCTATTCTGTGCGACCCGAGCCACATTGGAGGCAAGCGTGAACTGATTGCTCCGCTTTGTCAGCAGGCAATGGATTTGGGCTTCGACGGTCTGATTGTAGAAGCACACTGCAATCCGGATGCAGCGTGGAGCGATGCTGCACAACAGGTTACTCCGGATATTCTGGATTATATTTTAAACTTGCTGGTTATCCGTAAAGAGCATCAGTCTACAGAAAACTTGAATGAGCTTCGTAATCAGATTGATGAATGTGATAATGAACTGATGGAAATTTTGGCAAAACGTATGCGTGTATGTCGTGAAATCGGTACATTCAAGAAAGAGCATAATATGACCATTCTTCAGACCGGACGTTACAATGAAATTCTTGATAAGCGTGGAGCACAAGGAACTCTGTGTGGAATGGATGCAGACTTTGTAAAGCAAGTGTTCGAAGCTATCCATGAAGAAAGTGTACGTCAGCAGATGGAAATTATTAATAAATAAGAAAAGAGACGATGAAGATATTGATATTGGGAGCCGGAAAGATGGGATCTTTCTTTACTGATGTGTTGAGTTTTGATCATGATGTAGCAGTATATGATGTAGATGCCAAGCGCCTTCGTTTTATGTACAACTGTTATCGTTTCACCTCGATAGACGAAATACAGGAGTTCGGACCAGAGCTGGTTATCAATGCAGCGACAGTCAAATATACATTAGAAGCTTTTCGTCAGGTTCTTCCAGTGTTGCCAAAAGATTGTATAATCAGTGATATTGCTTCGGTAAAGACTGGACTGAAGGAGTTTTACGAACAGAGCGGATTCCGTTATGTTTCCACACACCCTATGTTTGGTCCTACATTTGCCAACTTGGATAAGCTGAGTACAGAAAATGCGATTATTATCAAGGAAGGAGACCATTTAGGTAAGATTTTCTTCAAAGATTTATATCAGCGTTTAGGACTGAACATTTTTGAATATACCTTCGAGGGACATGATGAAACAGTAGCATATTCATTGTCCATACCTTTTGTCTCTACCTTTGTCTTTGCAGCTGTAATGAAGCACCAGGATGCACCGGGTACCACATTCAAGCGTCATATGGCTATTGCAAAAGGAGTCTTGAATGAAGACGATTACCTGTTGCAGGAAATTCTATTCAATCCCCGTACACCTGCCCAGGTAGAGGGAATTCGTACCGAGTTGAATGAACTCTTGGATATTATCAGCAATAAAGATACCGAGGGAATGCGTGCCTATCTTAGCAAGATTCGAGATAAAATAAAGTAAATATCAATTCATAAGAAAGAAGTTATGGGAAATGCCGTTATCGTAAGATTGCGGCATTTTTTTTATTGGGGATTGCAGTTGATGGATATTTTTTTCATGTTTATGTTTGTTCATGATTATGACTTTTCTTTTTTTTCGTAATTTTGTCCTCTCAATCAAACAATAATAAAACAAACAATAAAGGAATGGGTGGTTTTTTCGGAACAGTCTCTAAGGCTGAATGCGTAACCGATTTATTCTACGGTACGGATTATAATTCACATTTAGGAACAAAACGCGCCGGTATGGCTACATATGCCGAAGGCGAAGGATTCACGCGGTCTATACACAGTCTTGAAAGTTCTTATTTTCGTACGAAGTTTGAAGCAGAACTTCCTCAGTTTAAAGGAAAGTCGGGAATAGGTGTCATTAGTGATACAGATCCGCAGCCAATCATGATCAACTCTCATTTAGGACGATTTGCTATTGTTACAGTAGCCAAAATCAACAATACTGCTGAGCTTGAGAAGGAAATGCTAGATGCGAATATGCATTTTGCGGAAATGAGCATGGGAAAGACCAATCCTACCGAGTTGATTGCTTTGCTTATCGTACAGGGAAAAGATTTTGTGGATGGTATTGAAAACGTATTCAATAAGATAAAAGGTTCGTGTTCAATGCTGATTCTGACAGAAGACGGTATTATTGTGGCGCGTGACAAATGGGGACGTACTCCTATTGTGATAGGTAAGAAAGAAGGTGCCTACGCGGCTACAAGCGAATCAAGCAGTTTCCCTAACTTGGATTACGAGATTGAACGCTTTGTAGGTCCGGGAGAAATTATCCGGATGCGTGCCGATGGATTGGAACAATTGCGCAAGCCCAATGAGAAAATGCAAATATGTTCATTCCTGTGGGTATATTACGGATTCCCTGTATCCTGCTATGAAGGAAAGAATGTAGAAGAGGTTCGTTTTGCAAGTGGTTACAAGATGGGAAAGACCGACGATTCGGAAGTAGATTGTGCATGCGGTATTCCTGATTCGGGTGTAGGTATGGCTTTAGGTTATGCCGAAGGAAAAGGAATTCCTTATCACCGTGCTATTTCAAAATACACTCCTACATGGCCACGAAGCTTTACTCCAAGCAATCAGGCAATGCGTTCTTTGGTCGCTAAGATGAAACTGATTCCAAACCGTGCCATGTTGCAGGGAAAGAGAGTTTTGTTCTGTGACGACTCTATCGTACGCGGTACACAGCTTCGCGATAATGTAAATGTATTGTACGATTACGGAGCAAAAGAAGTACACATGCGTATTGCTTGTCCTCCACTTATTTATGGTTGTCCTTTTATCGGATTTACTTCTTCGAAAGGAGATATGGAACTGATTACACGCCGTATTATCAAGGAAATAGAGGGAGATGAGAATGCAAAACTGGCACAGTATGCAACCACCGATTCACCAGAGTATAAGGAACTGGTAGAACGTATCCGTGCACGTTTCGGACTGACTTCTTTGAAGTTTAATACATTGGAAACATTGATTGAAGCAATTGGATTGCCTAAGTGTAAGGTTTGTACGCACTGTTTCGACGGTTCAAGTTGCTTTTGATGAATAGAGAATGATTTAGATATCTAATTCGTAAGCTTCTTCCATAGCCTGATGAAGGAATGGGAGAAGCTTTTTTTATGGATATTGGCATATTCCGTCATTTTTCCGTAAGTTTGTCAAAGAAAATAAAGGAGAATATAAAAATGAGAAAGATTGTATTATTGGTAGTTGGGATAATAAGTTTATTGGTTGGTACATCTGGCTATGCACAGCAGCAGACTCCGGATGCGGTAGGTTATATTGTAAAAGTAGGAGAGGAAGCTCCCGATTTTGAAATGACACTTACCGACGGACAGAAGGTACGTCTTTCCGATTTGAGAGGAAAGGTTGTGATGCTTCAGTTTACAGCCAGCTGGTGTGGAGTTTGCAGAAAGGAAATGCCTTTCATCGAACGTGATATCTGGAAGAAACATAAAGATAATGCAGATTTTGCTCTTTACGGTATCGACCGCGACGAACCTTTGGAGAGAGTGAAGAAGTTTGCAGAACAGACCGGAGTGACTTATCCGTTAGGCCTTGATCCGGGTGCAGATATTTTTGCTCTTTATGCAGAACGAAAAGCCGGAATTACCCGTAATGTATTGGTGGGCAAGGATGGTAAGATTGTGATGATGACCCGTTTGTACAATGAAGAAGAGTTTGCTTCATTGTGTAAGAAAATCGATGAATTGCTGAAAGACTGAGTATGAGATACGTATTGATATTGCTGTGCTGGCTTATGTGTTTGCCGGCTGTTTCTCAGAAAAAGAAGAAAGCAAACTATGAGCCTTTATTTGGAAAGGCACAAGCATCGTATCCGGTTATTTCGAATTCGCTGAAAGGTACAGTCTTTTATCTGGTGAGCGGACATGGTGGTCCCGATCCTGGATGTATCGGAAAGTATAATGGAAAAGAGTTGCACGAAGATGAGTATGCTTACGACATCATACTCCGATTGGGACGTGAACTCTTGAAGCGTGGAGCCAAGGTACACTTTATTATTCAGGATGCGAAAGACGGTATTCGCGAACAGGCTGTCTTGAAGAACAGTAAACGGGAAACTTGTATGGGTGATCCTATTCCTTTGAATCAGGTAGCACGCCTGCAACAGCGCTGTGATGCCATTAACCGGATTCATTGTAAGGAGAAAAGCAGTTATAAGCGGGCTATCTTTATCCATGTAGATAGTCGTGGAAGACGGAATCAGACCGATGTGTTCTTCTATCATGCGCCGGGAAGCACGTATGGAAAGCGTTTGGCAAACCGGATACAGAGTACATTCCGTGCCAAGTACGACCGTCATCAGCCCAATCGTGGATTTGATGGAACGGTGAGCGAACGAAATCTGTTTGTGCTGCGTAGAGCTGTACCTGTTTCGGTATTCATGGAGTTGGGAAATATACAGAATGCTCAAGACCAGAAGCGTTTGGTTATAGCCGACAATCGTCAGGCACTTGCCAACTGGATAACCGAAGGTATTGTGGCCGATTATCAGAGTTCGAAGAAGACTACTTCTTCAAAGAAAAAATGAGAAGATAGATAAAAAAGACTGACCTGCTTTTCAGAAAAAGCATCAGTCGGTATACTTGTTGCATGTAAAAAGAGACTATCTCAAGATGAACTTGAGATGGTCTCTGCTTTTTTAGATATAAATCAGTGATTCTGTTTGCTGGTTTATTAAAAACGACGACGTCGGCTGTACATTTGCCTGCGTTGAATGTACAGCCAACAGCGGCAAACGGACATCCAACGACCGCGTTTTAAGTTTCCGACGTTTATCGCTACCTTTTTATTCCTGCTGTATTGTTTATCATTTCAATAAATATCAATTCCAATATTTAATTGTCTTCTGTTCGGACTGAGGTGAGAGTTCAACGGATACCGTACAATTACGGTATGACGGACTTTCCTGATGCAGGGAATATCCGGATACAAAAAAAAGGCTGTTTCAAAATAGTTTGAAACAGCCTTGCTTTTATTTAAGTAGAAAGATTTAGTTACGGAACTTCAGTGCTTCACCACTACGTTCTACGATAATCGGTTTGCTGCGGTCTACTTCCTGAGACAGAAGTTTCTTTGACAAATCGTTCAACAGGTAACGCTGGATTGCACGTTTTACCGGACGGGCACCAAACTCAGGATCGTAACCGGCTGTGGCGATAAAGTCGACAGCTTCGTCGGTCATCTGGAGGGTTACTCCGTTTTCTTCCAACATCTTCTTAATACCGTTTATCTGCAAGCGGACAATCTGTTCAATCTGCTCTTTGTTGAGTGGTTGGAACATGATGGTCTCGTCGATACGGTTCAAGAATTCCGGACGAATGGTCTTTTTCAGCATATTCATCA
>UQPQ01000024.1 GCA_900542985.1 uncultured Bacteroides sp. | reverse complement strand
TGTTGCTCAGGAACTTATAAATAAAGTTAAATTATAGTGTTGCGGAATTAAGGAATACTGCATCCCCATTCTTATTTTAACATTATTTTTCTATTTCTGCAAATTGTTCAAGATGTTCGTCTACGTACTCAGCAATCGTAGCAGTAACCATTTCTTCCATCTCCATGTAAGCCTCTTCTATGTCGTCGAAAGCCTCATATTGCTCGTACATAGCCATAAACTCCTCGTCTGTACGTTCTTTCTCCAAATCTTCACGATGTGCATCATATATTTTCTTTGCATCATATATCAGTTTAGAAAAGTCTTTAGCTCCAAACAGACGCATTGCTTTGGCAAAAGGATTATCGAAAATATAAGGACCATATCCGTTTTGTATTAATTGAATGAATCCTCCTTCCAGAACTTCTTCACGAAAAAAATGATACCCTAACAAAGAGTGTTGATACCCGTTGAGCAAGGGCATAGTTTCGGCATTAATCACTCCTCCTGTAATTTCCAGATATTTATCGGTAAACACTTTCAAAAATTCATCCATTCCAGCTTCCGCTCCACGCTGTAAAGCCTCGTCTTTTACTCTAATCTTATCATTATTCATAACTACCTGAATATTATTACCTGTATATAGGTATATTACAATGCTTTTTTATATGCACACAAAGATAAGGGTTTCTTCGGAAAGAGAAAAAAACATTTTGTCATTTACACCTTACAAAAGCAGGCACTCAGATAAAATATCCTTAATTTGTAGTAAAAAGTTTGGTTTACACCGTTGCAGAACTAAATAAAACGACTAACTTTGCGTGCAGATTAAGGAATAAAATCTTTAATCTCGTGGTTTACGAAATACTTATTTTTTATTACTAATAAAAACGTAAAGAATATGACTTATTCACACGAAGTTGAACACATGTGTGTTGTAAAAAAAGGACCTAATCATGGTCCGGCTCCAATTCCAGAAGAAGGAAAATGGGTGAAATCAAAAGAAATCAAAGACATTTCAGGTTTGACTCACGGTATCGGTTGGTGTGCTCCTCAGCAGGGTGCTTGTAAACTGACTCTGAACGTAAAAGAAGGTATCATCCAGGAAGCATTGGTAGAAACTATCGGCTGCTCTGGTATGACTCACTCAGCTGCTATGGCATCTGAAATCCTTCCAGGTAAGACAGTTTTGGAAGCATTGAACACTGACTTGGTTTGCGACGCAATCAACACAGCAATGCGTGAACTGTTCTTGCAGATTGTATACGGTCGTACTCAGTCAGCTTTCTCTGAAGGTGGTTTGATGATTGGTGCAGGTCTGGAAGACTTGGGTAAAGGTCTGCGTAGCCAGGTAGGTACATTGTATGGTACTTTGGCTAAAGGTCCTCGTTACCTTGAAATGGCTGAAGGCTATATCAAAACTATCGCTTTGGATGAAAACGATGAAATCTGCGGATACGAATTCGTTCATCTGGGCAAATTCATGGATGAGATCAAAAAGGGCACAGACGCTAACGAAGCTTTGAAGAAAGTAACAGGTACTTACGGACGCTTCACAGCAGAACAAGGTGCAGTTAAACATATTGACCCACGTCACGAATAATATAAGGAGGAAAGAACATATGATTAGAGAAGTAAAATTTGAAAGCCAGGACCGTCGTATCAAACAGATTCTTGCTGCTTTGAACGCTAACGGTATCAAAGACATCGAAGAAGCTAACGCTATCTGCGAACAGTATGGTCTTGATCCTTATAAAACTTGTGAAGAAACTCAGCCTATCTGTTTCGAAAATGCAAAATGGGCATATGTAGTAGGTTGTGCTATCGCTCTTAAGAAAGGTTGCAAAAATGCTGCTGAAGCTGCTGAAGCTATCGGTATCGGTTTGCAGTCATTCTGTATCCCGGGTTCAGTTGCTGACGACCGTAAAGTAGGTATCGGCCACGGTAACCTGGCTGCTATGTTGCTTCGCGAAGAAACTAAATGTTTCGCATTCTTGGCAGGTCACGAATCTTTCGCTGCTGCTGAAGGTGCTATCAAAATCGCTGCAAAAGCAGACAAAGTACGTAAAGAACCTTTGCGTTGTATCTTGAACGGTTTGGGTAAAGACGCTGCTCAGATTATCTCTCGTATCAACGGATTTACTTATGTTCAGACTCAGTTCGACTACTATACAGGCGAATTGAAAGTTGTTCGTGAAATCGCTTACTCAAACGGTCCTCGTGCTAAAGTAAAATGCTACGGAGCTGACGATGTTCGTGAAGGTGTAGCTATTATGTGGAAAGAAGGCGTAGATGTATCAATCACTGGTAACTCTACTAACCCGACTCGTTTCCAGCACCCAGTTGCAGGTACTTACAAGAAAGAACGTGTTCTTGCAGGTAAACCTTACTTCTCAGTAGCATCAGGTGGTGGTACAGGTCGTACACTTCATCCAGATAACATGGCTGCTGGTCCTGCTTCTTACGGTATGACAGATACTATGGGTCGTATGCACTCAGATGCTCAGTTCGCTGGTTCTTCATCAGTTCCTGCTCACGTAGAAATGATGGGATTCCTGGGTATCGGTAACAACCCGATGGTAGGTTGTACAGTAGCTTGTGCAGTTGACGTTGCTACTGCTTTGAATAAGTAATCTATACTTAATCAAGATAATAAATCCCTGTAACTCCATGAGTTATGGGGATTTTTATTTTATATACACCGCATAAATGGAAGAAGATGATTTATCACTTCTCGCCTGCTTTTCTTCTTGCAAATGGTTGTAAATAGATACTGAAATTAAAACAGAATATCACTTGTAGCAGACTTGTTTTTCTGAGGTTAAGAAGTGCTGATTATCCTTGAAAATGGACTGAAAAGAGAATATTTTGTGACCAATTTGCGACCATTTTCCCATTTTTTCAAAAGTGGTCGCAAAAATCGATTCATCTATCTAATACACAGAAAGATATATCATATTTTAAAGGACTTCCCAATGTCTAATTTTAAATGATTAAACTATGGTAAGAAGTTCATTTGCCATTCTCTTTTTTATAACAGATAGCAGAGCTAGAAAAGACGGTACAGCTTTCAATAGAGGTAGTACTCACAGTAAATGGAGAAAAATGTGCTTTTTCTACAGGTAAAAGAGTAAGAGGTTTTATCATCACAGCAGAACTATTACATAATGCTTACTTTGATAAAGTAAAATCACTCAAAGAAATGTTTTTCTTCTCTTCCCCACTGGGTTTTATAATTTTTTCTATAACTTACACACAGTTTATAACAAAGACGATTGGATATCCTTTTGCGACTTGTTTGATTAGAATTTATAAAGTCGAGAATAACCCAATCCACAAACAACCAATCACACCTTAAACAATTTGTAAATACTGTTCTCAATAAAAAATTAAACCATTTCTATGAAAAAGATTTTTATTCTCATCGGGGTGTTTAACACACTGCTCTTGCTAAAAGCACAAAATAAAACGGATATCCCGGTTTATTTGGATGACAAACAACCTTTGGAACTAAGAGTACAAGATGCATTACAACGAATGACACTGGAAGAAAAGACAAGGCTCAGTTATGCCCAAAGTAAATTTAGCTCTCCAGGATGTCCCCGTTTAGGCATTCCAGAACTCTGGATGAGTGACGGTCCTCATGGAGTTCGTGCCGAAATCAATTGGAACGACTGGAACTATGCAGGATGGACCAACGACAGTTGTACAGCATTTCCAGCTCTCACCTGTTTAGCCGCCAGCTGGAACCCTTCATTGGCAGCCCTATATGGAAAAGCGATCGGAGAAGAAGCGCTGTACCGTAAAAAAGATGTATTATTAGGCCCAGGCGTAAATATTTACCGTACTCCACTTAATGGCCGTAACTTCGAATATTTGGGAGAAGATCCGTATTTAGCTTCCGAAATGTGCGTTCCTTATATCCAGGAACTTCAAAAGACTGGCGTAGCAGCTTGCGTAAAACATTATGCAATTAACAATCAGGAAGTCTGGCGTAATCATATTGATGTACAAGTAAGTGACCGGGCAATGTATGAAATTTACTTACCGGCATTTAAGGCAGCAGTAGAGCGCGGTGATGCATGGAGCATTATGGGAGCTTATAACAAAGTGCGTGGTATGCATGCAGCTCATAATAAATTGTTGAATAACGACATACTGAAAGGAGAATGGAAATTTGACGGATGTGTAATAAGCGACTGGGGAGCGACCCATGACACTTATGAATCTGCAATGTATGGTTTGGATATTGAAATGGGTTCTTATACAAATGGGCTGACTTCTGAATCTGAATTCGGCTATGACGACTATTATTTAGGAAAAAACTACCTGAAAATGGTAAAAGAAGGAAAAATTCCAATGGATGTAGTCAATGATAAGGCAGCCCGCGTCTTACGACTGATTTTCCGTACTGCAATGAACCGTCAGAAACCGTTTGGGGCATTAGCGAATGAAGCTCATGAAAAAGTTGCTTATCAGATAGCTACAGAAGGTATTGTATTATTGAAAAACGATGCAACCAAAAAGAATACGGTTTTATTGCCTATTGCATCGGACTCATACAAACGAATATTAGTGGTAGGAGATAATGCAACACGTAACCTGATGCAGGGAGGAGGTTCATCCGAACTAAAACCTAAAAAGAATATCACACCATTAGACGGACTGAAAAAGAAGTTTGGCGACCGGATAATGTATACTCAAGGATATAGTGCAGGTCGTCAGATGTATGGACGTGTAAATGAAATACCTCAGTCTACGATTGATTCTTTAAGAAATGATGCAGTAGAAAAAGCCATGCAAGCAGACTTGGTTATTTTTATTGGCGGTCTGAACAAAAATCTTTATCAAGACTGCGAAGGAACAGATCGTCTTTCTTACGAACTTCCTTACTGTCAGAATGAATTGATTGAAGCACTTGTGAAGGTCAATCCCAATGTAGTTGCAGTTATCATCAGCGGTAATGCCGTTGAGATGCCGTGGGTTAAGGAAGTACCTTCTATTGTACAATCCTGGTATTTAGGTTCTATAAATGGTGATGCTTTGTCCGATGTACTGGTCGGCAACGTAAATCCCAGCGGAAAATTACCTTTCTCCTACCCTGTGAGACTTGAAGATTGTCCAGCACATTTGTATGGGGAGATGAGCTACCCAGGCGACAGTATCAAGCAAGAGTATAAAGAAGACATTTTAGTGGGATATAGATGGTACGACACCAAGAAAATAAAACCACTTTTCCCATTTGGATACGGATTAAGCTATACCACATACAAATACAGCAAGCCAGTTTTGTCTGCAAAAAAAATGAATGCAAATGAAACCCTTTCTTTATCAGTTAAAGTAAAAAATACAGGAACATTGGCAGGAAAAGAAACAGTTCAATTGTATATCGAGGACGAAAAATGCTATTTACTCCGCCCCAAAAAAGAGTTGAAAGGCTTTAAAAAAGTAGAGCTACAACCGGGAGAAGAAAAAGAAATTGTCTTTACTATTCAGCCTCAACATCTACAGTTCTTTGATGACAAGAAACATCAATGGATAGCCGAACCAGGAAAGTTTAAGGCTTATATATCCTCTTCATCCGCAGACATCAGCAATGTAGTGGAATTTGAATATAAATAATCATGGTTATCTGAAAAACAGCCAAGGAAGATAAGCAAACATAACACTGCCCAGGGTTTGTAGAAAGAAAGTACTCACAAAAATCTCTGGGCAGTATTTTTATACTATAAATATTTCATACATTTACTCTATAATTTTAAAAGCACAGCATGAATCATAAAAAACACATCGCAATCGTCACAGGCGCAGCTGGCGGAATTGGGAAAGTAATTGCCAAAATGTTTGCAGACAACGGATACGTAGTCGTTGCAGTAGACATAACAGAAACAGAGTTCGAAAACAGCGACATACACTTCCAAAAAGCAGATCTCTGTTCATATGAAGATATTTGCAAGGTATTCGAATACGCGGTACAGCATTTCGGAGGAGTACACGTTTTAGTAAACAACGGTGCCATCAGTCAGTTTTCCAAAAGCATATCCGATATCACTCCGGAAGAATTCCGTAAAGTCATAGACACTAATCTTTACGGAAGTTTCATGTGCTGCAAACAATTTATAGAAGCCAACAAAGGGATGGAATACGGTAGAATCATCAACATAGCCTCTACCCGATGGCACCAGAATGAAGCCAACTGGGAAGCTTATGGAGCCTCCAAAGGTGGATTGGTCTCACTTACAAACACTCTGTGTGTTTCCCTTTCAGATACTCCTATTACTGTAAATGCCATCAGTCCGGGATGGATACAATGCTCCGACTACGAAATGCTCTCCGAAGAAGACCACAAACAGCATCCTTCTGGCAGAGTAGGTGTACCGGAAGACATTGCAAGAATGGTATTGTTTCTTTCTGCACCGGAAAACAACTTTATCAATGGGGCAAATATCGTAATAGACGGAGGAATGACAAAGAAAATGATATATTATACTCCGGAGGATGAATCCAATAAGTAAAATTACACTTCAGCAATTTTAATTTGCTCAAACAAGGGCCAACATTATCAGGCAACCATAGAATTACTAAAACGACGTCGTTGTTTGTACAAACTACAAGGTTGGCTATATAATCACCGACGCCGACAATAAAGCCGATGTCGGTGATTATAAGAAAACATTCGTATCGTACATTTTTCATCAAGTCATCTGTCAGATACACTTTTGCTTTCTTTATATTCTATCTCATGCAAACAAGCAGCAAAGCTTTCTATAAAATAATCCACATCAGCTTTTGAAACACATAGAGGAGGTAAAATTCTCAATACATTAGTACCTGAGTATCCCGTAAATATATGATAAGTAGAGAGCAGAGAATAACGTACCGAGGATACCGGAACCGAAAATTCAATACCAATCATTAGCCCACGCCCTCTCACTTCCTTTATCAATGGAGACTTCAAGGCACGTAACCTATGGATAAAATCCCCTCCCAGTTTATCGGCATTTTCAATAAGTTTCTCTTTTTTCATCACTTCTATCACAGCCAAAGCTGCAGCACATCCTAAATGATTACCTCCAAAAGTAGTACCCAACATGCCTTTTCTGGGTTTGAAGATTTCACTGATCAATACTCCGGAAAAAGGATATCCATTGGCTATGCCCTTTGCCACAGTAATAATATCCGGTTTTATACCACACCACTGATGTGCAAAAAACTTACCGGTACGACCATATCCCGACTGTATCTCGTCCAATATAAGTACAACTCCGTGCTTTCGAGTCAAGTTACGCAAAGCTACAAGGAAATCATCATCTGGGATTTTTATACCTTCCACACCTGATATACCTTCGATTATTACAGCACAGACACCCCCTTGTTGCAGCAGCCTTTCCACCTCATTTATGTCCATTTCAGAAAAATAGACATTGGCATTAGAATTGATAGGAGCTGTAATCAACGGATTGTCTGTTACTTCTACAGCAGCGGACGTACGCCCATGAAATGAATTTCTGAACGCTATAACCTTTTTCTTTCCTGTATGAAAAGAAGCCAATTTCAAAGCATTCTCATTTGCTTCTGCTCCAGAATTCACAAAAAAAGCACTATAATCAGAATATCCGGATATTTCCCCCAATTCATAAGCCAATGCTTCCTGTAGTTTATTTACAACAGAGTTCGAATAAAACATTAAATTCTGCATCTGTTCCCTCATACACTTCACCAGATAGGGATGTGAATGGCCGATTGATATCACTGCATGACCGCCATAAAAGTCCAGATATGAATTGCCGCTATCATCATATACATAACAGCCTTTTCCTTTAATTATATGAATCGGAAATGTCGAATATACATCAAATAATTTCATAACCTTACGACTTCAAAATATTCAACTTCAACTTACTATCTCATCAAGAAAAGCCTGCTTTTTATCGCAACAGGCTCATTCCATCCTCCCATACTTCATCTCTTCCCCATCCTTATCGTACTGTTTACGCTTCCCTGTAGGAGGGGCCAGTAAAGTAATCCGGACTACAGCAGTACGATGAATACTTCTTTTTACTGCCTCTTCGAAAGCAGCCATATGTTTGGGCAGAAAACGTTGGCTTATCACTCTAAGAGCTCGCACCTTTTCATCTATATCGGTTACCAATTCAGCTCTCCCGAAAGCAATCGCAGAGCGATATTGCAGAGTGAAGGTTCCATCCTTTGGACCAACTGTCGGCTGACATCTTGTGACTGCAGAAAGACAAACATCCGGATTTGCGGCAATTGCATCAAGTTTATCACCCTCCGGAGCGCAATGAAAATACCATACGTCATCATTATCCGAAGCTAAAGACAATGGTACACCATAAGCTGTACCATCTGCCCTTGTAAAACTTACAGTTATATAGGGTGCCTTACGCATAATATCGAGCGCCCAACTACTATCCATTTCTCTACTTACTTTTCTCATTGTTTCATTTTATTTTTAATGTGGAGATACAGAGTTAAAAAACAATCATCATATGATAATAGTATTACGACAGACAAATGTACAATCATAATTTCTATCAAAGTGTAAGATATATGACAGTTCCCTCAATTAGCAACAATTTAATACAGTGACTCAAATCTATTTCTTTGAAAATAAAAATATAAAGTGATATTTTTGTAATCAAAATCTATAATGCAAATATGAAAACAATCAGTTTCGACAATCATTATAAAGACAAATTACTATCGATTCCTCTTTTTGCTGATTTACCTGTTTATCTACAAAATGACATCATAAAGAAACTCGATTTCAAGCTTTATGAAATTAATGAGCACACTGTTATTCTGGAACAGGGAGATGTGTGCTGCAATCTGTATATCTTACTGGAAGGCACACTGGAAGTCAACATTGTTGATGCCAATGGAAATGAAATACTTATCGAACACATAGAAGCACCAAGGGCATTTGCCACCCCTCATCTTTTCAAAAAAGACAATCGGTTTCCCGCAACATTCAAAACATTAAAGAAATCTGTTTTATTGACAGCTACGAAAGATTCTACCTTTGGTTTGATAAGTAATTACCCTGATATATTGAAAAATTTTCTTTGCGTATCCGGGAATTGCAACATTTGTACAACCATGAGACTGGATGTTTTATCCAGAAAAACTATCCGCGAAAGAATATTGGTCTATTTGATGAAAAGAGTAGAAAATGGCAGTTCTATAGTAAAACTTACACATACAATTACCCAATTGGCCGAATACATCAATGTCACACGTCCGGCACTATCTACCGAGTTCAATAAAATGGAAAAGGAAGGAATTATCAGAAGGAAAGAGAACAATTACATAGAATTAAATATGAAGGTTATCACCAAGCTTCTCTAACAAGAAATGGCACTATAAAAATTATAGTGCCATTTCTCTGATTATCTGATAAAAATAGAATCTTTTAGCTATTTATTTCAGCAAACCTCTGTTCTTAAGCAATGCATTAATCTGCGGTTCGCGACCACGGAAGTTCTTATACATAGTCATTCCGTCGTCAATACCACCCGGAGTCAGAATATATGTACGGAATTTATCTGCCACCTCTTTATTGAAAATATCACCTGTCTCCTTGAAAGCCTGGAATGCATCGGCGTCCAATACCTCAGCCCACATATAGCTATAATATCCGGCAGTATATCCTCCACCCATTGTATGACTGAAGTTAGTCACACGATAACGCGGATAAATCTGTGACGGAATACCACGTTCTTTCAACTTTTCAGATTCAAACTCCATCACATTCAGATTGGCTGGAATCTCTTTCAATACATGCAAGTCCATGTCAGTCAGCGAAGCAGCCAGATATTCTACAGTAGCAAAACCCTGACCGTATTTGGCACTTTCTTCAATTTTCTTCACCAGTTCCATCGGAATCACTTCACCGGTCTTATAATGTTTGGCATACACCTTCAATACTTCCGGTTCGAAAGCCCAGTGCTCGTTAATCTGTGAAGGCAATTCCACGAAATCACGTTCTACATTAGCAACTCCTTCATAATGTACATCGCACATGAAACTATGCAGCGCATGTCCGAATTCGTGGAACATAGTAGTCACATTATCAATATTCTGCAAAGCCGGTTTATCCTTGCTGGCTACAGTCATATTGCAGACGTTAACCACTACAGGAGCAACTCTTTCATTTCCATTATAAGTCTGTTCTCTGAAACCGGTACACCAAGCCCCAGCTCTCTTTCCGGCACGGGGATAATAATCGCTATAGAAAAGAGCAAGTACCTTACCATCCTTATCAATTACCTCCCACGACTGAGCAGTTTTTTCATACACAGGGAACTGGTCGGTACATTCCTTGAAAGTCAGTCCATACAGCTTATTGGCTACATAGAAAATACCTTTCAATACATTGTTTATTTCCAAATACTCCGATACCTGATCTTCATCGATAGCATACTTCGCCTGTTTTGCTCTATCAAGATAATACATATAGTCCCATCCTTCTGGCTCAAAACTATATCCATCCTTCTTTATTTCAGCACGAATATCTTCCAGTTCTTCCTTTGCTTTCTCTACAGCAGGCGTCCACACCTGATTTAATAAATTATATACATTCTCAGGAGTCTTTGCCATACGGGTATCAAGAGCCAAAGATGCATAATCCTCGTAGCCCATCAGTTTTGCTTTCTGCAAACGCAAAGTAACCAGTTTTCGTGAAATTTCTTTATTATCGTAAGCATTGTTCTGATTACCTCTATTGTAATATGCCTCGTACACACGACGGCGCAAGTCTCTGTTTTCCGCATACTGAAGAACCGGATTACAGCTCGGACGTTGCATATTAAACATCCATTTACCTTTCTGTCCGTTCTCTTCTGCCATCTTTGCAGCAGCAGCAATATTTGCTTCAGGAAGCCCCTTCAACTCTTCCAATTTGTCCACCACAACAAAGGTATTATTTGTTTCATGCAGCAGATTCTGCTCAAAAGTAAGTTCAAGCATAGACAACTCAGCGTTCAGCTTACGAAGTTCGGCTTTCTGTTCATCATTCAGTCCGGCACCTCCACGGACAAAACGCTTGTATATATTTTCCAGCAATTTAGTCTGCTCTTTGTCCAACCCATATTTCTTCTGATTATCGTACACCTCTTTTACTTTTGCAAACAAAAGCGGATTCAGATAAATATCATCATAATGTGCAGAGAACAACGGAGACAATTCTTTTTCCAAAGCCCGGGTTTCTTCAGTAGAATTACTGTTTGAGATAGGTCCAAATGTATTTCCAACCTTAGTCAGAAGTTCCCCACTACGGTCGAGAGCTACGATTGTATTTTCAAAATCGGGCATTGCACGGTTTCGCACAATAGCATTGATTTCCTGTTTTTGTTCTTCCATTCCTTTTAAGAAAGCTTCCCGATAATTATCAATAGATATTTTTTCGAAAGGAGCAATTTCATAAGGAGTTCCATACTTTTCCTGCAAGAAAGGATTCACATTCTGAGCCATACCAGTGCCTCCCATAGCCAATGTAAAAGCTGTAACAAATAAAAATTTCTTCATATTTTATCAATTAAGGTATAATGAAAATCTTATTATCATCAAGCAGAAAACATCTCTCTCTGCTTTTATGATAAAAACTTTAACCGCTCAAAGGTACGAAAAAATATTTATCTTCCGATTTCCATACAGATTAACTTAAAAAAGATACAACATTATCAGTCAGACATTGTAGTCAATCTCTTTTCCTTTTTATACGAAAAAGGTTACATTCCAGCAGCCATATTCACTGAAATGCAACCATATATTTTCTTATAATTAATGCAACCTATTTACTTCCTACAGGCTTTTTAATACCATCACTCAAAGCACGTTCCTCCATACGGACTATTCTTTTATCCAAATCCGGATGAGTAGAAAACAACTGATTCAAAAAGTTCATATTTTGGGCTCCACTGTCCTCCTGCAATTTCTTCAATTTTTGGAAAGACAAAGCCATAGCCCATGGATTTTTCCCAGCTTTCTTTAAAAACTCATATCCATAATCGTCTGCATCACATTCCTGCTTCTGCGAATAACGTGCATTCACCAACGCTTCCGTTAAAGCACCAATCTGAGAATCTGTCAGTTCTGCCACTTTACCTCCCTGAGAAGAAATACCGTCCTTCAACGCAGAAGTAAGCAAGGCTGTACGAAACCCTCTCTTCGAATCACGATGTGCCACATGACCTATTTCATGTCCGATTACACCAAGTAATTCTTCATCAGTCATTATGTCCATCAAAGCAGAAAACACCCGTACACTACCATCTGCACAAGCAAATGCATTTACATCATCCACATGATATACTTTAAAATTAAGAGGAATACCATCCGCATCTCCTAATCCACTAGTCAGTTTTTTTAATCGGATGGTATATACATTATTATCCGGACAAACCTGATTCTTCGCATCCATCGAAGCAACATATTCTTTTACATATTCAGCCATCTGCTCATCCGTCAATGTCACAGCCTTTACCAATTTGGCTGCTCCACTCATCATCCGATTAAAATCGAATTGAGCCATTACCGGTACAGACATTACTGTACAAACCAATAAAACAAATACTTTTACAAACACTCTGTCTTTCATAACTATCTATTAAGGGGTTATTTATGCAATTTTTCCGCACCCGACTTTTTCCAGCTCCAGATTCCACCACCAACCGACAGCAATCCGCCCAGTAGAAAGAATCCCCAAAAGCAACCTTCTGATCTCGGGAAACAAATCTCTCTTGGCCGCTCCGGATGATACCATACAATTTCCTATTTCTAACCCAACAAACCTCTTAAGATAAGTAAAAGTCCCGCTATCCATAGGAAAAAATCATCATTGTGCGGTATGCCATATTAATTAAATATCATATTTATACAAATATAAAACTTTTTCTCTATCTGTATTCATTCCTCAACTATAATATTGTACACTATAAATAAATCAACTACTTTTGTATCCGTATTAAAGGAATCGAACTATGAACACGACTGTATTTATATATCTATTACCAATCTGACACAATCCTAAATCAATTTAATTTAATACAAGCCCCAATTACTATGAGATTCTTATTTCTATTTATTTCATTTTTTCTACTTAACTGTACTTGTCTCATTCAAGCTACAGAACGTATTCAATTATCCGGAATCTGGCGTTTCCAGCTCGATCCTATGGGATTTGGGAAAACTCCTGGCTCTGAACTGTATTTAAGCAAACTGACAGAAACCATCGTTCTTCCGGGAAGCACAGATGAAGGCGGAAAAGGTATCCAGAATTTCGTGTCACATGTTGACCGTCTGTCGCGCAAATTTGAATATTGTGGACAAGCATGGTATCAAAGAGAGGTCGTAATACCCGAAAGCTGGAAAGGAAAAGAAATTATCCTCAATCTGGAACGATGTCATTGGGAAACGGCGGTTTATGTAGATGGAAAACCGATAGCAACCAAGGAAAGACTGTCTACTCCTAACCGTTTCAATCTTACGCAGCAGCTTACTCCAGGCATTCATACATTGACCTTATGCGTAGACAACCGTCTGAAATATCCGATGGACCAATGGAATCATGGTACTACAGAATACACCCAAACCAACTGGAACGGTATAGTAGGCGATTTGTCTTTGCAGGCCATGAATCCGAACTATATATCTAATGTAAAGATTTACACTGACATCGAAAATAAAAAAGTCACTGCCCAAATCTGCTTCGCTCCTTCCAAGTCTTCGGTGAAAGGCGATCTTCTCCTTGAAATAAAAGAAAAAGAGGGCAAGACCATAGCAAGCAAGCCTGTCAAGGTAGTGTTGTCCGACTCTGTTTTCCAGATTGAGGAGACATTGAATATCAATCGTCCAATCGAGTTATGGGATGAATTCAATCCCAGCCTTTACACATTGGATATTCAATGGAGCACTCCATATGGAGAAGAAAACAAAAGCGAACAATTTGGTTTCAGAAAAATAGAACAAGGAAAACATCACATCCGCCTGAATAATCACGACATTCATCTGCGTGGTGTGCTGGATTGTGCTGTTTTTCCTCTGACCGGCTATCCGGCTACTGATACAGACAGTTGGGAGAAAATCTTCCGTACAATAAAAGAATATGGAATGAACCACGTACGTTTTCATTCCTGGTGTCCACCCCAAGCCGCATTTCATGCAGCAGACCGTCTGGGCCTTTATCTTCAGGTAGAACTTCCGATGTGGATCAAAGATGTAGGAAAATACCCTGCACGACGCCAGTTTTTCGAAGAAGAAATGTATGCGATTCTCAATGAATATGGCAATCATCCTTCTTTCATCCTCATGTGCAACGGTAATGAAAACGAAGGGAACTTCGATGTACTGGAAGATTTAATTATAAAAGGACAGCAATACGACAACCGCCATCTGTACTCTGCATCTACTGCACGTACACACGTCAAAGCGGACCAGTTTTATGTATCTCACCTCACCCACAAAGGATGGATTACTGTATACGAAGGAAAACCTTCTACAGACTGGGACCGCAATGCAGAATCGGACATTGATGTACCGGTTATTGCTCACGAAACCGGACAGCGCTGTATGTATCCCAACTTTGCCGAAATAAGTAAGTATACTGGAGTGTTGGAAGCACGCAATTTTAATGTTTACCGCGAACGGCTGGCACGTAACGGCATGCTTCGTCAGGCCGATGATTTCTTCCGTGCTACCGGTGCACACACTGTGTTGCAATACAAGGAAGTCAACGAATCATTATTGAGAACATCCAAGTCGGGAGGTTTCCAATTACTGGGTTTAAGCGATTTCCCCGGTCAGGGAAGTGCCTTTGTGGGCATTCTCGATGCTTTTTGGGAAGACAAAGGTCTTGTATCACCGGAAAAGTTCCGCGAATCATGCGCTCCTACTGTATTGCTGGCACGCATGCCCAAACGAGTTTACAATGAGAACGAAGCTTTTACAGCCAAGTTGGGTATCTATCACTTTGGCAACAAAGATATAAAACGAGGAAAGGTGAATTGGGCACTGACCGACGAAGCAGGAAGAGAACTGAAAAAAGGAAATCTGTCGCATCAGGCTATTCAGAGTTACACCGTTACTGACTCTCTGGCCAAGATAGATATTCCGTTAGAGGATATTAAGAGTGCCGGGAAATATACACTCCATGTTGCATTAGGTACTTGTCACAATGAGTGGGATATCTGGGTATACCCTTCGAAAACAGAGGCAAACGAAGAGAATCTATTCTTCACCGAATCATGGGAAACTGCCAGAAAAATGCTTTCAGAAGGTAAGCAGGTATTGTTTGTACCACAAAGTGTACAAGGACGTAAAACACAGTTTGCCAGTCACTTCTGGAATCCTATCATGTTCAATTGGGATCCGATGATTGTAGGAACACTGATCGAGCATACTCACCCTTCTTTGTCCGATTTTCCGACTTCATACTACGCAAACTGGCAATGGTGGGATGTTCTGAACTATGGTACAGCAATCGACTTGACAGCCTTGTCGTCGGTTACACCTATCATTCAGTCTATCGACACTTATGAAGAAAACCGGAAACTGGGTATAGCGTTCGAGGTAAAAAGCGGTAAGGGAAAACTGTTTGTACTCTGTGCAGACATCCACAAGGACATAGACAAACGTCCGGCTATGAAACAGCTGATGTATTCTATCAAAAACTATGTGGGTTCAGACAGATTCCAACCTCAAAATGAAGTTCCGACTTATATGCTGGATGCTCTGTTCGATACTCATGTACAAAAGAAAAAAGAGAACAACAGTTCCGATGCCATCAACCAGTTATTAAACAAATAAATACACACATGAATAAGACAATACAAACTACCCTGCAGCTGTTTTTAGGAGCATTAATACTACTGAATATCAGCTCATGCCAAAAACAGGAAAAGCCAGTCAAGTTTATCATTGCTTCTGATTTTCATGCGCCCGACATTCCCGATGGAAAAGAAAGATTGGCTTCTTTTATCGAAGCGGCTCATAAAGAAAAAGCAGATTTTATCATTGAATTGGGCGATTTTTGCCGTTTGGATAGTACCAGTCAGGTATACCATGAACTATGGAATAGTTTTCCGAAAGACAAATACCACGTTATAGGGAATCACGACATGGATCAGTATACTCCGGAAGAATATGTAAAAGGGATGAATATGCCCGGACGATATTACTCGTTCGACAAAGGAGACTTTCACTTCATTGTTCTTGATGGAAACAATCTATACGACGGAAAGGATTACCGCCATTATGCAAAAGCCAACTACTATGTGAATCCTGAATATCGGGCTTTCATTGATCCGGAGCAGATGGAGTGGCTGAAAAAAGACCTTGCATCTACCCATAAACGATGTATTCTTTTCAGCCATCAAAGTATTGATACGTTTGTAAAAAACGGAAAAGATGTACGACAGATACTGGAAAACGAAAACGAACGTGCCGGATTCAAAAAGATTGTTCTTGCCTTTAGCGGACATAATCATAGCAATTACAGCAAGGTTATCAACGGCATCACTTATATCCAGATTAACAGTGCCTCTTATGTATGGATAGATCAACCCTCAAAAACAGAGTTACGGTATCCGGAAGAAGTGAACAAACAATATCCGCTTTTGGGTTATTCCATCACTTACGACCGACCTTTATATGCTACTGTTACGCTTACAAAGGAGGGAGCTGACATACAAGGAGAAAAAGCTAACTTTCTTCCCCCTACTCCGGAAGAGTTGGGTATGAAAGATTCTATCGGTGCTTTCCCTTTGGTATCTGTCATCGAGGATGCCAAGATTTCTTTTTGATAATTATTAAAACTACTTATTCTTCAAGAGAAGCAGAAGGCCATCACTTCAAGCCCTGAACTGACATCTTACAAAATGTCAATTCAGGGCTTAAAAAATGAGTGTTTTTCGGACCAAACATCAGGAAGATTACAAATTTGCCCGTTTTTGACCATTTACCAAATACAATAAGACATCAATTCATTAAAAAATCAAAACATTTTTCTTATCTCTAGTCTAATTAACCTAATATCAGATAGCAATACCACATTATAACCAGGCATTTTATCAGAAGAAAAATCAAACAAAAAGAAGTCGGGTTTACAAACCAATATGTAAAAAAGTGTATAAAATTCGTATAAAATAAGCCATCTGTACCTGTATATACATACAATTAATACCATGCACTTATGTGACAAGTAGCGTGAGTGCATGGTATTAATAGCGTTGGCCGATGATACAAGTATCATCAGCCAACATTACAAGTCATATTTTTTGTTTCTAAAAGTTCAAAAAGAATGCTATACAGCATATTTAAAAGAGTAAATACCACTCCTTTTCCAATCATAAACAGACTTTTTATCGCAAATGTGAGTCAGCAGAAAACGCTAAAAACATTCTTTTTGTCAGCATTTATCCATTTTCACTAACTAATCTGTTTTTAATAAGTTCTGTTTTATTCAATAACAGCTGCAAAGCCTCCGTTTCTTACCAGACGAAGCGTCAATTCTTCTCCTTTTGTTACATCAGCCGATACACAGCGATAATCCATCGCCTGACGGTCTGCGTTAATGCCATCCTCGAAAGCTGTCATCCGGTAAGTCTTGCCAGCATTCAGAAAATCAAGATTTACCTTAAACTCTCTTACTTTCTCGCTGTTATTTGTAATACCTCCGATAAACCACCGATCACCCTTCCGTTTGGCTACCACCACATATTCTCCTACTTTAGCCTCAAGTACACGGGTTTCATCCCACACCACAGGAACCTGAGTGATAAAACGGGTACAATCTGTATTACGTGCATACTGGGTAGGTGAATCAGACAACATCTGCAGTCCACTTTCACACAATACATAAAGAGCCAACTGATAAGCACGGGTACCTATACTTGCCGCATTAGGACGCATCGCTGCATACAGTTCCGGCTGCATACTAATCATTGCTCCCGGAGTATAATCCATCGGACCTACCGCGTTACGCATAAACGGGAAATACAAAGAGTTATCCGGAAGACAATCGCCCATCTGCTCCATGGCTCTTACTCCTTCATACGACAAAACATTTGGATATCTGTATTCCAGACCTGCCGGCTTGAATGCTCCGTGGAAATCAACCAGCAAATGATGCTTGGCCGCTTCGCGTGCCACCCGTTCATAAAAATTGACCATCCACTGATCGCTCCGGTTCATAAAGTCAATTTTTACACCTTTTACACCCCAGTCGCTGAATGTTTTGAATAAATCGAAGTTATTTTCAGTTGCCAACCAGGTCAACCAAAGAATAATGCCTACATTTTTCTCTTTTCCATAACGAATCAACTCATGCAGATTGACATCCGGATTCGGAGTATACGGATCGAATGTGGTCTTGGCCCATCCCTCATCCATCAGGATGTATGGAATATGATGTTTGGCTGCAAAATCAATATAATACTTATAGGTATCCAGATTGCATCCTGCCACAAAATTCACATCCGGTCCATAGGGCAAAGCTCCACTCCACCATTCCCATGCCACTTGTCCGGGTTGTATCCAACTGGTTTCTTTTATCTCCGAAGATCCGGACAAACGACAGGTCATTGTATTTTCTACCAGCTGAGCATCCGTCTGGGCAACTACAAAATAACGCCATGGGAAATTCCGGCTTCCTTTAGTGCGCGCAATGTAATCTGCTGTTTTCAAGATAGTCAAATCGCGGTCACCGTTTTCTCCATAAGCAAGCGGCACAGCTGGAAACACTCCATGTATTCCATTGTTATCCGTACCTTTCAGAAACATACAGGGATAATCCGCCAAATCGGCTTCACTGATTAAAATCTTGCAGGATTTACGCGTATCGATGAGGAAAGGCAAGGTAGCCATCCTGGAATCCGAAGTCCATTTTTTACTGGATAAATGTGTATAAGGTTCTTCATATGCCGTTTTAAAACTATCCGGCTGTTGCATGTGAAGAAGGTAATCGTCCGGGAAATTGACTTCAAACTTTTCTCCTACTACATTGACTGAATCTTTTTCTGAAGTAACAAACCGATAAGCAAAGCCATCATTAAAAGCACGGACTATAACGGAGAAATCCTTGAAATTCAGCTCCAATTCATTATAATGGTTTTGTACGACTGCATACTTAAACGGAACCACTGGTTTTATCTCTTCGTCTACACTTCTCCGTTTCATTTTACGCAAACGGGGATTCTCTCCCAGTACCTTACTTTCCAGCATCAACTGCATTGAATTATCCTTCAACAGCAACTGGTCTTTACTAAATAAGTCATACTTAATTTTATCAGACAAAGTGAAGACAAGTTTAATCTCTTTGTCGGGAGAATACAACTCTACATCCTTTGACTTTGCAGACAAAGCCGAAAAGAACAAGAGTACACACAGTAAAATTTTGTTTTTCATAATTATGGATTTTAAACAGTTTACAAAGTTATTTAAAAGAATTGACTTCCCGGCATATTATTTTAATTAAATAAACAATGCACATTGCCCATTCTACAAAATCAAAACCGTAATTCCAATGCTAAATAAAAGAAAGCCCAAACAGATATTTAAAACTTTTCGGCACACTCATCCCCAATCATAAATTCCCCATTATATTACAATCAGAAAAAGACAAGCTATTAATATCGTGCAGAACGCAATTTATCCATATTGCTGCGCGCTACAGACAGATATTCTTTAATCAGTTCATTATTCTTAAAAGACTCTGGAGCTTCGTTTACAATTTCCTCCATCACAGGCGTCAGAATAGGATAAGGCAATCCATTGCCAATCATTACAAACACACCAGCACCCAACACATTTTCATAATTTTCCTGAATAAATTCTTTGGCCAACTTATTCATTTCTTCCGACAGTTCTGCGCGGCGTTTTTCTATTTCACTATGAATCAAAGCCGGATCGTCTCCATTCATAATCATCTGGCTTTCCATATGCTCTACTTCATAAGCACGATCGGCCAAGGCATTCTTCTGGATAATAAAATCATTGAAACGATTATTCAAGGGAGAACCTTTCACCGTCACTCCGGCATTATCTATCTTGACATTAATATTTCCTTTTTCAATAACCAACGGCATAATACAGTCATCATCCATATACAATGAAGCAAGAACTACCGAATCCACATTCCCCTCCATTTCGAACAGACCGTGTACGACTTCTGCCGAATCAATTTTTACCCATTCCCCATTGGAAGGCACCTTAATATAAAGCATTTTCCCGTCTAACCGAGAAAGAGAAGTATTCCCCTCGATTTTATATTTTTTACTGCAAGAAGCAAAAAATACAGCACAAAACAGAAAAAGATATAGTTTACCCATTAAATCATGCCATTTAAATTTGTACGGCAAAGGTAAAATCTTTCAGTTAGGCTAAAAAATAAATTATTAAAAATTAAACATAAATAGAGGAATATTACCCTTTTAGCATACCTGCATCGAGATAAATACTTTTTTTTACTATCTTTGCGAATTAAGAAAAGAAAATTTTAACCCAAAATTATACACATAACAAATGAAAAAACTTAAAGTATTAGCACTCGCACTTATTTGCGCAGCCTTTTCACCGGCTAAAGCAGACGAGGGGATGTGGCTTCTCCAGCTGATGCAGGAACAAAACCTGGCAGACAGAATGAAGGCACAAGGATTAAAGATGGATGTGGCCAATATTTACAATCCCAGTCAGATTACACTGAAGGATGCAGTTGGTATTTTCGGCAGAGGATGTACCGGAGAAATCATTTCACCCGACGGATTGATTCTGACCAATCATCATTGTGGATACGATGCCATTCAACAACATAGTTCGGTAGAACATGATTACCTGACAGATGGTTTTTGGGCTAAAAACCGTTCTGAAGAACTTCCAACTCCGGGATTGACTTTCAAGTTTGTAGAACGTATTGTTGACATTACTGACAAAGTAAACAGTGATATCAAAAAGGGTAAAGTTACAGAAGCCGAATCTTTTGGAAAGAAATACCTTAACGAATTAGCCGCTGACGAACTGAAAAAAAGCGACTTGAAGAAAGCACCGGGTATCTCTACCCTGGCACTTCCTTTCTACGAAGGAAATAAGTTTTATCTGTTCTACATCAAAACTTACAGCGATATACGTATGGTAGCTGCTCCTCCTTCATCTATCGGTAAGTTTGGTGGAGAAACAGACAACTGGATGTGGCCACGCCATACTTGCGACTTCTCCATGTTCCGTGTATATGCAGACAAAAACGGAAATCCGGCTGAATATAGCAAAGACAACGTTCCTTTGAAAGTGAAAAAGCACCTGACTATTTCATTGAAAGGGCTGCAGGAAGGCGATTATGCCATGATTATGGGATTCCCCGGAAGCACCAGCCGCTATCTGACAGAGAGCGAAGTAAAACTTCGTATGGAAAGTACTAACGTACCACGTATCACTGTACGCGAAGCTCGTCAGAATGTATTACGCACAGAAATGGCTGCCAGCGATAAAGTACGTATCCAGTATGCCAGCAAGTTTGCCGGTTCAAGCAACTATTGGAAGAACTCTATCGGTATGAACAAGGCTATCGTTGAAAATAAAGTTTTGGAAACAAAAGCAGCACAGGAAGCTAAGTTTGCTGAATTTGCCAAGGCTCAGAACAACGAAGAATATGCAAAAGTAGTTGGACAGATTGACGAATATGTAGCTAATATTGCTCCTTTGCGCAAAGAAGCTACTTACTTCTCTGAAACATTCATGAGCGGTATTGAATTTGGAGCTACTTACCGTACCTTCGCTAATCTGAAGACTGCATTGGAGAAAAACAAGAAAAAAGATATAGAGAAAGCAGTTGCTGCTCTGAAAGAGGAATTCGCAGAAGTACACAATAAAGACTACGATCATGAAGTAGACCGTAAAGTTGCAAAAGTACTGATTCCGCTGTATGCAGAAAAAGTGTCAGCAGAAGCCTTGCCTGCATTCTACGAAACAATCAAGACTCAGTTCAATGGCGACTATAATGCTTATATCGATGCATTGTATAACAACAGTATCTTTGCCAATGAAAAGAATTTGAATGCATTCCTTGAAAATCCTACAGTAGAAGCAATTGATAAAGACCTTGCTGTGGCTTATTCTACAAGTAAGAGCAAGATGTATCAATCACTGATGGACAAGATTTCGGCTGCCAGTGAAAACATTAATCTGTTGCATAAGACTTATGTACGCGGTTTGTGCGAAATGTATGCTCCTACTCCAAAAGCTCCGGATGCAAACTTCACCATCCGTCTGACTTATGGTAATGTAAAATCATACGATCCGAAAGACGGTATCCACTACAAATATTACACTACATTGAAAGGTGTAATGGAAAAAGAAGATCCGAACAATCCGGAATTCGTTGTTCCTGCCAAGTTGAAAGAGTTGTATGCAACCAAGAACTTCGGACGTTATGCATTGCCTAACGGAGAAATGCCTGCTTGTTTCTTGACTACTAACGATATCACAGGCGGTAACTCAGGCTCTCCGGTAATGAATGGTAACGGTGAACTCATCGGATGCGCATTCGACGGAAACTGGGAATCATTGAGTGGCGACATCAACTTCGATAATAACTTGCAGCGTTGTATTGCAGTAGACATCCGTTATGTATTGTTTATTGTAGAAAAGCTGGGAGGTTGCAAGAACCTTATCGATGAAATGACAATTGTAGAATAATATCAATTATATTCAAAAGCGCAAGGTTGCACTACTCTAAAGTACGCATCTTTGCGCTTTTTATTTAATAACAACATTATATGAGAAAGGCACTTATTTTATCTTTAATCAGCGCATTCGCAGGATTTCATGCACATGCAGACGAAGGTATGTGGATGCTTACGGACCTGAAACAGCAGAATGCGGCTGTGATGCAGGATTTGGGGTTGGATTTAAGCATTGACCAAGTGTACAGTCCGGATAGTATCAGCCTGAAAGATGCTGTGGTACATTTCGGAGGAGGATGTACCGGAGAAATCATTTCTGCCGAAGGTCTGGTACTGACCAATCATCATTGCGGATATGGATACATCCAGCAGCACAGTTCGGTAGAGCACGATTATCTGACTGACGGTTTTTGGGCAATGACTCGCGAGCAGGAACTTCCTTGCGAAGGACTGACCGTTACCTTCATCGACCGTATCTTGGATGTAACCGAATACGTACAGGATTGCCTGAAGAAAGACAAGGATCCTGAAGGATTGAACTATCTTTCACCCTCTTATCTGGAAACCGTAGCCAAGCGTTTTGCGAAGAAGGAAAAAATCAAAACAGACGATTTTACAGTGTTGGAGCTGAAACCTTTCTACGGAGCAAACAAATATTATCTGTTTGTAAAAACAGTATACAAAGACATCCGTATGGTAGGTGCACCTCCTTCTTCTATCGGAAAGTTTGGTGCTGATACAGACAACTGGATGTGGCCACGTCATTGCGGCGACTTCTCTATCTTCCGTATCTATGCATCAAAAGACGGTAAACCGGCTACTTACAATGCAAAAAACGTACCTTTAAAGGTAAAGAAACACATTGCCATTAATCTGAAAGGGGTGAAAGAAGGTGACTTTACTTTTGTAATGGGATTCCCCGGACGCAACTGGAGATACATGATTAGCGACGAAGTGGAAGAGCGCATGCAGACTACCAACTTTATGCGCGATACCGTACGTGGTGTACGCCTGCGTGCTTTGGGTGAAGAAATGCAGAAAGATGCAAAAACACGTATTCAGTATGCAGCCAAATATGCTTCATCGGCAAACTACTGGAAGAATGCAATCGGTATGAACGAAGGCTTGATTAAGCTGAAAGTGCTCGATAAAAAGAAGGAGCAGCAAGAAAAATTATTGGCTTTCGGACGGGAAACAGGAGACAACAGCTACGAACAGGCTTATCAAAGCATCAAAGACATTGTTGCCAAACGACATAACGCCGTATACCATCAACAGGCTATCTATGAAGCTCTGATGCTAGGTACAGAATTCTCAAAGATTCCTGATACGCAAGCATTGCAAGAGGCCCTGGAAAAAGGTAATAAGAAAGATATACGTAAAGCTGTGGAAGGGTTGCAGGAAGCTGGAAAGAAATTCTTCAATAAAGATTATAGCGCTGCAGTAGACCGCAAAGTATCCAAGCAACTGATAGCTCTCTACGCTCGTCTGGTTCCGGCAGAACAACATATCAGCATCTTCCAGACAATCAACAAACAGTTTGGAGGAAATACAGATGCATTTGTAGATGCCTGCTTCGACCAGTCTATTTTCAGAAGTGCAGAAGCATGGGAAAAGTATCTTGCAAACCCAGACATCGAAACTCTGAAAAACGATTTGATGGTTCAATATGCCCGTTCGGTATCGGAAGGCTATAAAGCAACTTCTGAAGAAATGAAAGCAGAAACCAACGCCTACAACCGAGCTCATAAAACATGGGTAGCCGGTATGTTGAAATTGAAAAAACACGAAGGAACTCCGGTATATCCTGATGCCAACTCTACGCTACGTCTGACTTATGGTAAAATTGGTTCTTATGAACCAGCTGATGGTAAAGAATACCTTTACTATACTACCTTGAAAGGAGTAATGGAAAAAGAAGATCCGAACAATCCGGAATTCGTAGTACCGGCCAAACTGAAAGAACTATACGAAAAGAAAGACTTTGGAGAATATGCCATGCCAGACGGAAGAATGCCTATCTGCTTTGCAACCGGTACCGACAACACTGGCGGTAATTCCGGCTCACCGGTATTCAACTCAAAAGGAGAACTTATCGGTACAGGTTTCGACCGCAATTACGAAGGTTTGACAGGAGATATCGCCTACAACCCGCAGTTACAGCGTGCTGCATGTGTAGATATTCGCTACACATTGTTTATCATCGACAAATTTGCAGGAGCCAAACACCTGATTGATGAAATGACAATTATCCGTTAATCGGAGCTAAGAGTCACTATAAAAAAGAATCTGCTTTCGTATACGCCGAAAGCAGATTCTTTTTTTATGAATATTAAAATCCGTCTTATTTAGACACTTTCATTGATAATTTCTCAAGGAAATACACCATAAAGAAACCCACCAACATTAATACAACTGCTTCTACAATATACTGATTAGGAAGTATATTATTTTCAATCATCAAATCATGACCATCTACTACTGTAGTAATTTGTTCTTTCCAAGGCCATACTTTATTGAGTGAACCCAACATAAAACCGGATAATACAGCCAAAGTAATATTACGGACATGTTTCAATGCATACGACAAAACACGTGAGAAAGAGGTAATACCTACCACAGCACCAGCACCAAATACTGCAATAATCACAAGATCCAATGTCTTCACGGCGTCCATTATAAAGAAATATTTACCTAACAGCACCAAGATAAAGCTTCCCGATATCCCTGGTAAAATCATGGCACAGATAGCAATAGCACCACACAAAAAGATAAACCATAAATACGACGGAGTTTCTGCCGGAGTTGCTACTGTAATATAGAAAGCTACTACTACTCCCACAACAAAACCTAAGATAGTCTTCCAGTTCCATCCTTTAATATCTTTTGCTACAAACCATGTAGAAGCCAGCACCAGACCAAAGAAGAATGACCACACCAAAATAGGATGTTCAACAAGCAGCCAGGTTATAATTTTTGCCAACGAAAAGACGCTGATGCCGATACCCAGCAGTATAGAGAAAAGGAAACTGCCGTTTATCATCTTCCAGAAAGCAGCAAACTTTCCTGTAAAAAACAATTTCAGACTCTTTCCATTGATACTTTTAATCGAATTGATCAATTCATCATAAATACCTACAATAAAGGCAATAGTTCCTCCCGAAACTCCGGGAACTACATCGGCAGCTCCCATCCCCATTCCTTTCAGAACAAGAAATGCATAGTCTTTTAAACCTCGTTCCATTTTTATTTTCTTAACCTATTAATAATCTGTGGCTACAAAGTAAAATAAAAAAATTCGGCCAATAAATATAAAATGAAAAAAAAGCACTTTATCTGACCTTTTTAAATGAACATTTTCGAATTTGCCGTTGTTATCTATACATATTCTAAATAGCAACAAGTATGAAAAGAAGATTTATTACAGGCATAGTTGCCATTTTATGCGCTACATTTTATTTAAAAGCACAACCCAATAACTATAAAGAAACAATATCACAAATAGAAAATAATACCAATATGGAAACAACATTCAAAGGAACTCACGTAAATTTAGCAGGAAAATTTATTGAAGTAGGAGCCACTGCTCCAGATTTCTCTTTAGTAAAAGGAGATTTAAGCAGTTTATCGTTACACGACGTTAAAGGCAAGAACATAGTACTTAACATATTCCCAAGTATGGATACCGGAGTATGTGCTGCATCTGTACGCAAGTTCAATGAACTGGCTACGCAAATGCCTAATACAGTAGTATTAGCTATTTCGAAAGACTTGCCTTTTGCACAAAGCCGTTTTTGCACGGCTGAAGGCATAGAAAATGTAATTTCACTATCCGACTTCCGTTATACATCAGACTTTGGCGAAGAATATGGTGTTTTAATGATAGACGGTCCACTTTATGGACTATTGGCCCGTGCAGTAGTCATCATCAATCCAGAAGGTAAGGTAATCTATACCGAACTAGTTCCAGAAATCACACAAGAGCCTAATTACGATGCAGCATTAGCCGCAATACAGAAATAATAAAAAACTAAATAAGTTAGGGTGAGCGGAATGCTTTCCTAACTTATTTAGTTTATATCCATATCAGTCTGTCGGTACTTCCTTATTGTTATTTATCAAACAAATAAAGAGTCTGACATTCTTCCCATGTCAGCTTATGAGCATCTTTCCACCATAATGGATTATCCAGATTACAGAAATCATGGTTCTCCTGCATTCTCTGATTAAGCAATGCTTTATAAGCCTGAGCTTTTTCTTTTTCCGTCTCTGCCAGATTGACCAATTCTCCCGGATCATTCTTCAAATCAAAAAGTTGCTCTGTAATCTTACCTTCTACATTATAAATAATGTATTTGTAATTCTCCTTAAGAAGCGCACGCTGCTGATTTGAATAAATAAAGAACAGATCCTCTCTATGCTGTGCAGTACTATCATCCAAAACAGGTTTCAAAGAACGCCCTGTCACAGATGAAGGAATTTCTACCCCTACCAATTCGCATAAAGTAGGATATAAATCGTACAAATAACATAAAGCATCTGTTTTTCTTCCTTGCTGTGGCTTACGCGGATCGATAATCAGCATGGGTACTCCTACACTATGATCGTACAGACTCTGTTTACCTATCAACCCGTTCTGCCCCATAGCCAATCCATTGTCCGAAGCAAATACAATAATTGTATTTTCACGGTTTCCACTTTCATCCAAAGCCTCCAGTACCCTGCCAATCTGTACATCCACCTCGCTCACCATGCCGTAATACAAAGCCAACTCGTGTTTCAACTGTTCGGGAGTACGAGGAGCAGGCAGCACCATTTCATCACGAATTTGCAACTCCCCATTATCAAACGGATGCTCAGGCAAGAAATTATCCGGAACAGAGACGTCACCATCCAAATACTTCTTTCCATAATCAGGCAAAGAGATACGAGGATCGTGCGGAGAAGTAAATGCCACATAAGCCATAAAAGGTTGCTTGTTATCAGAAGTACTGTTCAGGAAGTCTACTGCAGCATCTGCAAACATTTTGGAAGAAAACTCCTTTCCCACAAACGGCTCTTCATCGAACTTTCCTTCCGGATCATAATGGTGCAAACGAGGCTCACAATGCCCATTCATCTCATAAGGATGCATTCCACCAAAGAATATATTTTCACCTTCGGAAAACGACCGTCCGAAAGAAGCCTTGTCCGCATGCCATTTTCCCGTAGCAAATGTACGGTATCCATTCTTTTGCAACTGTTCAGGCAAAGTAATCTGATTTTCCGGTATTTTCATACCGTCACTTTGTACCTCGAATACTCCACGCCCCGTCATCAGCATAGCCCGACTAGGCATAGACAATGCTCCACATAAAGCTCCATTCGTATAAGTACGCGTAAAATTTACCCCCTCATGAACCAACTTATCAATATTAGGAGTATACACATCTTTATTTCCCAATGCAGCAATGGCATCGCTCTGCATATCATCTACCAGAATAAACAATATATTAGGTTTATCCGATTTCTGTTCCTGGCAGGAAGTTAAGGCTGTCAATGCCAAAGACACAGACAGCAAAGATTTCATTTTCATAAGTATATATATTAATTGATTTCTATTTCGTCTACAAAAAGGAAAGGCGGTTGTCCGGCTCCCGAATGTCCTTCGGGCAAAGCCTCAAAACCACGAGCAACAACTTTGATAAAACGTGCTTGTGTTTCAGAGAAATTCAAAGTCAGATTTTCTATTTTCTTTCCCTGCATCTTAGCCTCCGGAGCTTTATAAGTATTTTCTGTCAGCAAGGTAAAGTCTTCCCCATTATCCGATGCATAAATCTCGACCTTGCTGATACCCATGATATACGACCCCATATCTGTGAGCGAAGATAAAACGACTTGTGTCACATTTTGTTTCTCTTCCATATCGATCACCGCTTCCATCGGTTTGCCCAGATAACCTACCCACATTCCGGTAGTATGAAACGGCTGACTCCGTACTCCATCCACCAATACCTTTCCGTTTTCTCCGGCATAGCGTGTTTCCGGAGTTGTCAGCAAAGTAATTTTCTTAAAAGTACCCTTGTTTACCTTCACCTCTTTCTGAAGCAAATCACTGCACAATCCAGAAGGAGTATAGGCTACAGCCTTCAACGTACAACTTTCTTCTATACCAATAGGCGACTGATACACTTGTGAATTTTTATCGGGCACAGTACCATCGAGCGTATAATAAATAGTACTTCCTTCCACACTGTTCAGCGTAACAAAAAGCTGATTTTTTTCTGCATCGGGAGCATAAGAGGCCTTTATTCCAAAGAAATGAGGAGCATATCCAAATCCCATCTTTTCATAAATCTCAAGCATATGTGGAAGACGATTCAAAAAATCCGCATATCCTCCCCTGCGACTTCCGGTCCAAGTGACCTCAGAAAAGGCTGCCAAACGCGGCAACATCATATAATCCAGCAGCTGATCATTGTCCACATGCGAAGTCCATAGGCAAGCTTCGGCGCCCAAGACCAGCGTATCCCGACCGGCAACACTTTCCGGCAAAACAAGTGGAGCTTCATAAACGGTCTGCATCGGCAATAATCCTCCGGTAGACAGAGGCTCGTTAGCCGCATCTTCCGCCTGGCAATTGTTGAAATAAAAATGGCCAGTCGACGAGAATATTACCGGATGACCTTTTTTCAAAGCTTTAAATCCCTGATTTAATCCTCTCCACGACATAATAATAGTAGAAGGATCTATATTGTCCGACAGAACTTCGTCCCAACCTACCATCTGTTTTCCTAAAGTTTTAAGATAAGCAGCCATCTGCACATTAAATTCCCCTTGCAGCAAATCTTCGGCCGATTGTTCTTGGGTCGCTTTTAAATGATATTTTTTTATGGCAGCCTGGCAATCCGGGCATTGTTTCCAGCGGTCTCTAGGAACTTCATCTCCTCCGATATGTATATAGGGAGAAGGAAACAAAGTTGCCACCTCAGCCAGTACATCCTTGGCAAACTGATAAGAAAAATCTTTTCCCATACATAGTACATCCTTGTGCACTCCCCCTTTATCTGTTGTCATTGTATAAGGACCTCCAGTACAACCTAACTGAGGGTATGCAACCAGTGCAGCTGTAGTATGTCCCGGCAAATCGATCTCGGGAACGACTGTAATAAAACGCTGCTTGGCATACGAAATCACATCCTTTATCTCTTCCTGTGTATAGAATTCTTTACTCACTTCTGTCAGCTTGGGATACTTCTTTACCTCCATACGCCATCCCTGATCGTCGGTAAGATGCCAATGGAAATAATTCAAGCGATGAACAGCCAGCAAATCAATGAAACGTTTCACTTGCTCTACGGTAAAGAAATGACGGCTTACATCCAGCATTGCTCCTCTGTACTTCATTTCCGGACCATCCTGTATATCAACCGCAGGCAGTGTAAAAGGTGCTTGCTTTTGCAGTAGCAAAGATTGATTTAACACCTGAAGCGCATAAAAAGCACCTGCAGCATCGGCAGCTTCAATACGCACCTCATCGGCATTTACATGCAACCGGAATCCCTCGGAAGGCAATTCAGGATTATGCTTTAAAAGAACTGCAGAAGCCGATGAAGAACTGCCGACCACAGCCAAAGTATCTCCTGTCAGTTTCCTCAGACTGCTGTTGAATACAGAAATTCCTGCCTGCCAGTCTTTTAGTTCAGACGGTATTACAATTTCAGTTTCTTCGGTCAACACAAACGGATTTCCCCCTTTTACATTCATAGACAAAGCCTTGGGAATTTCTATATAAGATGGTTTTTCCTTTTCGGAAACACAACTTAATGTAAGCAGGCATCCCGCAGCACACAATACCCCTCTAAAGATGTCTCGTTTTTTCATAATATCTATTAAAAATTTCTATTTACATATACTGCCTGTATTGGCAGCACTATCTATTTAACAACTATAACTCCCCTACTACGCATCCGTATACATAAAATAATTCATGACCGACAAATTTCATCCATCAAGAAGCATGGATTATGTCATAAATATCCACAGACAATCAACGCCGCCGGCTTTATAACCGACACCGCTGATTGTGAAGACGACGGTGCCGGCTATAAAGCCGACGGCGTTGAATGAAGGCTATTTCCCGTATCGGAATCATATACAACCATAGCCTATATTTATTCTTTCCGGATCAGACGAAAGACCAATCCTTTATTTTATCATCTGAAACTGTTCTATCAGCGAAGTGGCATTTGCCGTAAACAAGCGGGCTGCAATTGCCAACAGGATGATACCGAAAAACTTACGTACCACATAAATTCCTCCTTTTCCCAGAATACGCTCAATACGGTCTGTCATTTTCAATACTATATATACCCAACCCATATTCAGAAGCAAGGCTAAAATGATATTAATGGATGCATACTCTGCACGCAACGACAACAAAGTAGTAAACGAACCGGCACCCGCCAGCAACGGGAAGACCAGAGGCACCAATGTGGCTTCCTGGATAGGTCCCGTATTCTTGAAAATCTCAATATCCAGAATCATTTCAAGTGCCATCAGAAACAACACTACAGAACCGGCTATGGCAAACGAAGCAATATCTACCTGAAACAGTTTCAGCATCATATCACCTGCAAAAAAGAATCCAAGCAATAAAGCCAAGGCAATTAATGTAGCCTTCAACGCATTGACCGAACGCCCCTTTTGCTTTAAGTCCAAAATAATAGGAATTGCACCTATAATATCCAGTACGGCAAACAGCACAATAAATGCACTTATCAATTCCTGAAAATCAAATCCAGCCATAATTTTTTATCCTTAAAAATGAATCACACAAAGTTATTCAAAATTTTAATCTTCCAAAACAAAGAAACAATATTATCAGACGGTAAGAAACAATAAAAAAATAAAAAACGTCACCTATAATAAAAAGAATGTCTAATTTTGTGTGTTAAAAGATAACTTAATAAAGTTAACGTTTTATGGAAATAACCATGTATGACAAACTCTTGCAGCTCCCTCTGTTCCAAGGGTTATGTCAAGAAGACTTTACCTCTATATTGGAAAAAGTCAGATTCGAGTTTAACAAATATCCGGCCGGAAGTTGCATAGCTCAACAGGGAAAAGCCTGCAAGCAGCTCATTTTTATACTTCAGGGAACCGTTTATGCAAAGTCCATAGACAACGAACACGGGTATGTTTTATATGAAACCTTCGACAGTCCGCAGGTTATAGAGCCTTATTCCCTGTTCGGTATGTTTCCTCAATATACAGCTTCTTATCATGCCCAGACAGATATCAGTACCGTCTCGTTCAACAAATCGTATGTTTTGTCGGAACTGAACAAATATGAAATCTTCCAGTTGAACTACCTCAATGTAATAAGCAACCGGGCTCAAAACGTATATCGTAAACTGTGGGATACTCACATTGGAAATACGGCTGAAAAAATAACCAACTTCCTGCAATTACGCTGTACCAAGCCTGCAGGAGAAAAGACATTGCAAATCAAAATGGAAGACCTTGCTACGTTGATTGATGATACACGAATCAACGTATCAAAAGTACTGAACAAATTTCAGGAAGAAGGACTTATACAACTGAAACGTAAGGAAATACACATTCCGGCATTGGAAAAATTAATTGAACAATATACTTAATACAATATGCAGAATCCTTTTCTACATCATTATACAACTCCTCATCAAACGATTCCTTTCAATGAAATCAGACTGGAAGACTATGAACCTGCTATCAAACAGGGAATTGAGGAGGAAGACAGACAGATTAAAGAGATTGTTGAGAATCCGGAAAAACCGACATTCGAAAACACGATATTGGCATTGGCCAACAGCGGACAACTGCTCGACCGTGTGACGACCGTATTGTTTAATCTGATGAGTGCGGAAACATGCGACGAACTGGATGCCATCGGCGAAAGAGTCATGCCGGAACTGTCGGAGCATAGCAACAATATCAGTCTGAACGAAGATTTATTCTCACGTATCAAACAGGTCTACGAACAGAAAGATACACTTTCTCTGACTGCAGAAGAAGCCCGTCTGCTGGAGAAAACATACGACGGTTTCATCCGGAACGGTGCTAACCTGAATGATGAAGAAAAGATTAAATACCGTAAAATCAGCACAGAGCTCAGTACACTGACTCTACGATTCTCGCAAAATCATTTAAAAGAGACCAACAACTACGAACTTCATCTGACGACTCAAGAGCAGCTGAAAGGACTGCCAGAGAGTCTGATTGAATCGGCAGCACTTACCGCCCAGGAAAAGGGTAAGGAAGGATGGGTGATTACGCTACAGGCTCCCAGCTATGTGCCGTTTATGAAGTACAGCGAGTGCAGAGATTTGCGTAAAGAACTGTATATGGCATACAATACGCAGTGTACCCATCACAACGAGCAGAACAATCTGGAGATTGTAAAACAATTGGTCAACCTCCGCATGGAACTGGCACAGCTGTTGGGATATACAGATTATGCCGACTATGTATTGTGCAAACGAATGGCACAAGACAGTGAACATGTATATCGCCTGCTGGACCAATTACTTGAGGCCTATACACCACAGGCGAAGAAAGAAGTAAAAGAAATCGAAGAATTGGCCCGGGATATGGAAGGAAACGATTTCACTCTCATGCCATGGGATTTTTCTTACTATGCCGAAAAGCTGAAAAATAAAAAATACAACTTAGACGAAGAAGAGCTTCGTCCTTACTTCGAACTGAGCCGTGTAAAAGCAGGGGTATTCGGACTGGCTACCCGCCTATATGGTATCTCTTTCAAAGAAAACAAGGATATACCGGTTTATCATCCGGATGTACAGGCATACGAGGTATTCGATAAAGACGGCAGTTTTCTGGCAGTTCTTTATACCGACTTCCACCCGCGTGCAGGCAAACGCTCCGGAGCATGGATGACCAACTATAAAGAGCAGTGGATAGAGGAAGACGGGACCAACAGTCGCCCTCATGTAGCGGTAACCATGAACTTTACCAAACCGACACCCGACAAGCCGGCACTGCTGACATTCTCGGAAGTGAATACTTTCTTGCATGAATTCGGACATGCCCTGCACGGTATGTTTGCCAATACCCGTTTCCAGAGTATGAGTGGAACCAATGTGTATTGGGATTTCGTAGAGTTGCCTTCGCAGATTATGGAGAACTTTGCTATCGAGAAAGATTTCCTGAACACCTTTGCCTGCCATTATCAGACACAGGAGCCTATGCCGGAAGCACTGCTGCAGCGTATCATTGATGCATCCAATTTCAATGTGGCATATGCCTGCCTGCGTCAAGTCAGCTTCGGTCTGCTGGATATGGCCTGGTATACACGCCGCACAGCCTTCGACGGAGATGTAAGGCAGTATGAAAAAGAAGCATGGAAACGTGCTCAGGTATTGCCTCAGTGCGAAGAAACTTGTATGAGTGTACAGTTCGGACACATCATGTCTGGCGGATATTCTGCCGGATATTACAGCTACAAATGGGCAGAAGTATTGGATGCTGATGCTTTTTCGGTATTCAAGGAAAAAGGAATCTTCAATACAGAAGTAGCACAATCGTTCCGTGACAATATTTTGTCGAAAGGAGGAACAGAACATCCGATGACACTATACAAACGTTTCCGGGGACAAGAACCCACCATACAGGCTTTATTAAAACGAAACGGTATACAATAAATATATGAGAAAGACATTCCTAAAATATAGTATTTATCTTTTGCTGACATTGCCTATCCTGTTAAGCAGTTGCAACAACGAAGACGATGTCAATGAGATTTTTGTCAGCCGGGGAACATGGTATGTAGTAAACTATTATACCGGTGTAAACTGGGACTCTAACAACGACAGAGATGCACGTCCGGTTATAACCAACGTGCAGGAACTTCAAGTTATCCAGCAGTTCAATATCACATTCAAGGACGACGGAACACTGGAAGGGAATATGCAGAACGCAACTTTCACCGGATACTGGCAGGCCAACGGAGAAGACCGCTCTGTTTCCATTACACGTCTTAAAGCTTCTACCAACAAAGTAGAAGGACGAAATAAAGAATTTATAGAAACTTTGGAAAGAGCCCGTTTCTATCAGGGAGACAGCGGAATGCTGAGACTGGCTCCACAAGAACGTACTACTTGTATTCAATTTACACACATTAAGCAAAATGGGAACAACTGAAAACAAACAGGAAATACTTGACAAACGCTACATGCGTATGGCCACCATCTGGTCGGAGAACTCGTATTGTGCCCGCCGGAAAGTCGGAGCATTGATAGTCAAAAACAAGATGATTATCTCTGATGGGTATAACGGTACCCCAGCCGGATTCGAAAACATATGCGAAGACGACAATGGAGTGACAAAGCCTTATGTACTTCACGCAGAAGCCAATGCTATTACCAAAATCGCACGTTCTGGAAACAGCAGTGAGGGAGCAACACTCTATGTAACGGCTTCGCCTTGCATAGAATGCGCCAAACTGATTATACAAGCAGGCATCAAACGAGTAGTATATGCAGAAAAATACCGTTTGGAAGAAGGCTTGGATTTACTCCGACGCGCAAACATAGAGTTGGTTTATCTCAATCTGAATGAAAATGAATAAATTGAAGTTATGACAAACAATAGTAAAAACCGTTTTGTACCCCTGCTATTGGCAGTATGTCTGATTGCCGGTATAGGTATCGGTACCTTTTATGCCGACCATTTTTCCGGTAATAAATTAGGTATCATCAATACTTCGTCTAACAAACTGAATGCATTATTGCGTATCATCGAAGACCAGTATGTAGACACTGTAGACATGGCCAATCTGGTAGAAGAAGCCATGCCACAGATTTTATCTGAACTGGACCCACACTCATCTTATATTCCGGCAAAAGATCTGGAGGCTGTCAATGCCGACTTGAAAGGCCACTTCAGTGGAATTGGAGTGCAGTTTACCATTCAAGACGATACTATTCACATCAACAGTGTGATAAAAGGAGGTCCATCTGAAAAAATAGGACTGATGGCAGGCGACCGTATCGTAGAGATAGATGACTCGGCTTTTGTGGGTAAAATTGTAACCAACAGTGAGTCGATGAGACGCTTGAAAGGTGAAAAAGGCAGTAAAGTAAAACTGGGAATATATCGTCCGGGAGAAAAAGAACTGTTACATTTCACTGTAGTACGCGGAGACATTCCTGTAAAAAGTATCGATGCAGCCTATATGGTAAACGATAAATTCGGTTATGTAAAAGTAAATAAATTCGGAGAAACAACCTATCCGGAATTATTGATTGCACTGGCCAAGCTGAATCAGGAAAACTGCAAGGGATTAATTATCGATTTACGCGGAAATACAGGAGGATATATGGCTGCAGCCATACAGATGGTCAACGAATTCCTTCCAAACAACCGACTGATAGTGTATACAGAAGGAAGAAAATCGCCACGTGAAAACTACAGTTCCAACGGAACCGGAAGCAGTCAGGATATGCCGCTTATTGTACTGATGGACGAAGGTTCTGCTTCTGCAAGTGAAATCTTTGCCGGAGCCATTCAGGACAACGACAGAGGAACCATCATCGGCCGCCGTTCGTTTGGAAAGGGACTGGTACAGCAGCCTATTGAGTTCAGCGATAAATCGGCCATCCGCCTGACTATTGCACGCTACTATACTCCTTCGGGACGCTGCATACAGAAACCTTATGAAAAAGGAAAAGAAGCAGAATACGAACTGGATATTCTTACCCGATACGAGCACGGTGAGTTCTTCTCTGCCGACAGCATCAAACAGAATGAAAAGGAAATCTATCATACCAGTCTGGGAAGACCTGTATACGGAGGAGGAGGTATCATGCCGGATATCTTTGTTCCGCAAGATACCATTGGTATGAATTCTTACTTCAGAACTGCTGCAACCCGCGGACTTATTATCCGTTACTCATTCGAATATACAGACCAGAACCGCACTAAACTGCAGCAATATACCACAGCCGCAGAGATGGAAAAATTCTTGAAAACTCAAGGACTGTTGGATAAGTTCGCATCTTTTGCAGAAAAGAAAGGATTAAAACGCCGCAATATCCTTCTGTATAAGGCCAAAAATCTTTTTGAGCTGAGTCTTTACGGAAACATCATATACAACATGTTGGGTATAGAAGCCTATACTGAATATATGAACTTAAGTGACAATACAGTGCTTAAAGCAATAGAAGTGCTTGAAAAAGGAGAATCTTTCCCTAAAGCTCCGGAAGAAAATACAGAAAACGTAGCTCAGGAAAAAAATGACAGTAACAAAGCGTGAATGGCGCACACTGATTGCGCAAAAGAAAAAGACATATACTTCTGCACAATTAACCCAATGGTCTTCCAGTTTGCTTTCGAAACTGGAAGACCATCCGGTTTTTTGCCAGGCGAAAACCGTACTCATGTACTATGCTCTTCCCGATGAAGTACAGACCCAGGCATTTGTAGAACGATGGAGTAAATCGAAGAATATTATCCTTCCGGTAGTACAAGGGAATGATCTGGAGTTGCGCTTTTATGAAGGAAAGGACAGTCTGAAAAAGGGGGCTTATGGAATAGAAGAACCCAACGGCAGAAGACTGACCAATTATAATGACATAGAACTGGCAATCATCCCCGGAGTGTCTTTCGACAGGGAAGGAAACCGGCTGGGACGTGGGAAAGGATATTACGACCGGCTTTTACCCCAACTGTCGGCTTACAAAATAGGTATCTGCTTTCAGTTTCAGGTAGCTCCCTTACTCCCTACAGAACCTTTTGACATTTTAATGGATGAAGTGTGGACCGAGAACGGATGTATCAGCAAAACACAATATTCACAATAACCTGGGAGCCGACCTTCTCGTTTAAACTACGTACCAGAAGCTCTCTTCCCATCATCAGTTCCTGGCGAAGCACAGAAGAAGAAAGTTGCACATAAAGCGTCTGATTCTTTATATACAGATTCATGGTGTAGCGGGTAATTGTTTCCCCCACTACATCTTTCCATGCATCGACCAACCGATACTCGTTCAAAGGTGTTTCCAATCCCTGCTGACGCAAGAGCCTCCGTATCACATCACCTATCTGCTCTGTATTATTCCGCTTCATTAGTTTTCTTCTTTGCTACGTTCCACTACCGTTCCGCTTTCTACCTCAAACACGGCATAATCACCGTCTAACTTGTGCAATATTTTATCCAAATGTTCCCTATTCGTATCGGTAATGAAAATCTGACCGAAATTATCTCCTGAAACAAGTTTCACAATCTGCTCTACTCTCAAAGCATCCAGTTTGTCAAATATATCATCCAGCAATACTAAAGGAGTGGTCTGGCTTCCCGTACGCTTCAGGAAATCGAACTGAGCCAGCTTTAACGCAATCAGGTATGTTTTGTTCTGACCTTGCGAACCTTCTCTTTTAATCGGGAATTCACCCAATTTCATAATCAGATCATCTTTATGTACTCCCTTTAAAGAATACCCCATGATACGGTCGCGCTGACGGTTCTCCTTCAACAAAGTCAGAAGATCGGCCTGCTCCAAATGCGATTCATAAGAAAGACTGACCTGCTCACGGTCTTGAGAAATATAAGAATAGTACGATTGAAAGACCGGAATAAATTCATCTATGAATTCTTTCCGCTTACGATACACCACAGCACCTGCAGCAGCCATCATTTCTTCCCAAACCAGCATCAGCTCATCATCCGGCTCCATATCCGCCTTCAGCAGTGTATTCCGCTGCTGCAAAGCCTTGTTGTAACGAATCAGTGCATCCAGATATTCACGGTCGAACTGAGAAATCACCACATCCATAAACCGGCGACGTTCTTCACTTCCTCCACCTATTAATATAGAGTCGGCAGGAGAAACCATTACCAGAGGAATCAAACCGATATGATCGGACAGACGGGAGTATTCTTTCTTATTTCTCTTGAACTGTTTTTTCTGTTTACGCTTCAATCCACAATACACCTCTTCGGGCTCTCCATGATCTGTCTCATAAAAACCCTGTATCACAAAAAACTCATGTCCGTGTTGTATGTTTTGGGAATCGATAGGATTCGTTGCACTCTTACAGAACGACAGATAATATACTGCATCCATCAGGTTTGTCTTTCCCATTCCATTCTTACCAATGATACAGTTCAGTTTACGGGAAAAAGACAGTTCAACTTCTTCTAAATTTTTATAACTTAATATCGAGATGCGTTTCAACCACATAAATTCAATCTATTTCGAAAGACAAAAATACGAATAAAAGGAAGATTGAAAAAAAACATGTCTTCAAATTTCATTTATATATAGAAATAAATTACTTTTGCTGACCAAAATAGGTCTATAACAGAAAAATAATAAAACGAATATAAAAATGACTGAAAAAAAACACACTCAAGATCCTTTGAATGTAGATGAAGCATTGAGCACTTCTGAAGCATTCCTTCTTAAGAACAAAAATCTATTGTTGGGCATCGTTGCAGCAATTGTAGTAGTAGTTGCCGGTGTATTGGGTTACAAACACTTTATTTCCGCACCGAAAGAACTGAAAGCTGCAGAAGCTATTTTCAAGGGTGAACAATATTTTGGAGCTGATAACTATGAAATTGCCTTGAATGGCGACAGCACTGGTTATGCAGGTTTCGTGAAATTGGCAGACGAATTCAGCGGAACTGACGCAGGAAACTTGGCTAATGCATATGCCGGAATCTGCTATGCTCAGTTGGGAAAATACGAAGATGCCATCAAATTCCTGGATAAATTCAGTGCAGACGACTATTTTGTAGCTCCGGCTATCATCGGAACATTGGGTAACTGCTATGCTCAGGTTGGTCAGTTAGACAAAGCTGCTGCTACTTTATTAAAAGCAGCCGACAAGGCAAACAGCGTATCACTGAGTCCTATATATTTGCTGCAGGCTGGACAGATCCTGGAAAAACAGGGTAAGAACGCAGAAGCAGTAGAAGCTTACAAGCAAATCAAAACTAAATATGCCAACTCTTATCAGGCAATGGATATTGATAAATATATCGAACGAGCTTCTATTAAATAAAATATTATAAACTGAGGATGAGAAATTGAGAATCGGAAAAAGAGAAGGTTTTCCTTCTGCTTTTCCATTCTCAATTTCTCATTTTATTTTTCCAAATATCTTTTATATATGGCAACAGCTTATCACAACCTATCAGATTACGATTTCAACTCTGTGCCTGATGCTTCAAACATGCGTTTTGGCATTGTTGTATCCGAATGGAACAGCAACATCACCGGAGCTTTGCTCAATGGAGCAGTAAACACCTTGAAAAAGCATGGAGCAAAAGAAGAAAACATCCTTGTTCAAACAGTTCCGGGAAGTTTCGAACTGACATATGGTTCGGCACAAATGATAAAAAGCGGAAAAGTGGATGCAGTAATCGCTATCGGCTGCGTAGTTCGCGGAGATACTCCACATTTTGATTATGTATGTGCAGGAACTACCCAAGGCATTGCACATCTGAATGCAACAACCGATGTCCCAGTGATTTACGGACTGATTACAACCAATAACATGGAGCAGGCAGAAGATCGTGCAGGTGGAAAATTAGGCAATAAGGGAGATGAATGTGCAATTACTGCAATAAAAATGATCGATTTTGTTTGCAAATTAAAAAAATAGTTGTACCTTTGCATCGCAATTGAGAGAAACACTAACACTTAAGATTGCGAATGGGCAAATACCAGAGTGGCCAAATGGGGCAGACTGTAAATCTGCTGGCTTACGCC
>UQPQ01000023.1 GCA_900542985.1 uncultured Bacteroides sp. | reverse complement strand
ACAAGCCCATTGGCAGAATTAAGTATGCACTAAATTAATTCCGCCAACAGGTTATTTTGATAAAATTTTTGCTCAAACTCTTGGGCATCAAAGATAAAATATTCATATACATTGGTAGCTATCAGATATTTAATATCTGAATTTTTCTTGGATATTCTTTCTCTTAAATAATAGAGCAAGAGTTCCTGCAGAGCTTTCCTATTTAAGTTACCAACAGAAATCATTTCGTTTTTGTTGGTTGTACTCTTTACCTCAATTAATAAACCAATATTTGACTTACTTGTTTTATCTAATCTTACAGCCAAATCTATATCTTCTTCTGGAGCCATATAGTATGGTTTATAAAAAGTATCACTTAGGAAATTCCTTAAGTGTTCCTTTTGGGTTTCTTCTCTTTGACCATCTGATATGGTAGATAATAAAGTATGAAGAGCTTTTTTAAAACGATTGAAATCTTCAGTTTCTATTGCTACCTGCCTATACGCTTTATTCAATATTTGATTAGGCTTTAATTGTCCCATAATGTCCTTTTTTAATAAAATCACAAGCAAAAGTAATCTAATTTGTTGATATATACCTCATAACCAATAAAAAAAGGAAGTATAACCCTATATTGCAGATTATACTTCCTTTCGCATATAAAAAACTTCTTTATTCAAGTTCTTGCGCTTCCTGCTGCAACAGTCTTGCCTTTTCCAGTTTCTCAGCCCTTACCCGTGTACGATATTCAAAATCTTCTACCTCATTACGGATATTCCTAATGACAGTTTTATCTCTGTCACGATGGAATACCACTTCCAATGTATCCAATTCATTTCCTGAAATACCACCATACATTTTGATAAGACGGTACTTCAAGTCATTGTCAGAGAGTTGCATATTTCGTTTAAACTGACAAGCATTGCCGACCAAAAGAAGCAGAATTATCCCAAACATGACAACCTGCCACAAGAATGGCCGTGAGGCTTTGAAATCCAAAATATGATTGTTGGTATGATGAACTTCCAACTGCTGTATTCTCTGCAATTCGTTAGCGATGCGTTCCTGTTCCGAAAATATGTCCTTGTTAGTGGCACACAGGTTGACATACAAGCTGTGCATCTCCTTGACACGAACCAGTGTCAGTTCACGGAACTTCTCCCACTCATTTCTTCCGGCTGAAAGCTGGGACTTCATTCCAGCAATCTCCGCTTGAAGCCGTTGCAAATTGTCGGAAAGCAGGATAAGTCCCTCATTGTTTTCTTCTTCATCAGTCGTTTCAATCGAAGTTATATGTTCCTTGATTTCGGAACAAAGGTTATATACCGCATCCAACGTATGGACAAAATCGTTGTTCTCCATTTCTTTCATTTTCGTATCTGTTTTTGAGTAATTACCAATTTATCCTTCTCTTTTTCTTCTTTTTCAATTTCCGCTGAAAGGCTGATTCCGCATTTTCATCGGTATAATTGGGGGTAGGGTTGAACAATCCGCCAAATGCCCCGACAATGCTTTCTACTACATTACTGCCTGAATTATAGGTATTCTCATACTGCATCACAGGTTGGCTGCCGTTAGTTACCACTCCGATATTCTGTTGGTATTGGTTATTGGTTTCTCCCAACATTCTGTCCAACTTGGAATAACTGAAACTCCTGTCAATGTCCGAAGCCTTGAACGTAATACCGTCCTTAGTAAATGACAAGCCCTGTATGACATTGCTTCTTCCTCTATACTTGAACTCCGTTTTTATTCCCTGCCTGGATAATTCCGATATGAGCTGCTTCCAGCTATTGGATTTGCTTAACGAGTTCTTGACCGCATGGTAAATCTCATACTTCGTCTTATCATTTCCTTTCAGACGGTGAGTCCGTACCCTATCCTTTCCTTTGCCAAAATAAAGTCCATACTTTTCTTTCAGTTCCTTGCAGACTTTGACATTCCGATAACAGTCGTTCTTGTCACTAATAGTGCATCCGTTATTATTCACTCGGTTGAAAACAATGTGAACATGCGGATGCTTCTGGTCATTGTGCCGGGCAATGATATATTGGGTATCTTTGATTCCCATTTTCTGCATATACTCCTTTGCCAGACTTACCAGCATCTCATCCGTCATTCTCGGAGCGTCCTCAGGTGCGTAACTGAGCGAGATATGTCCCACAGGCTGACGAATATTCGGTTTCATCATCCGCTGAGCTTGAAAACAGTCCGTAATGGTCTGAATGCTGTCCGTTAATACTCCTTCGGCAGCCAGAAGTCTTGCTTCCGGCTTACCCAATACATAATTGACACATCCTTTGAATCCCGCTCCCTTACTTATTTTTCCAATCATCGGACAACTGTTTAATGATTTGTACGATCTTTTTCTTCAACAGCATAAGTTCTGTTGCTACGCCAGCAAATCCTCCGGCATTGGCTTTATGGGCAAGCTGGTTGATGTTATTGGCTTCTCCGGCAAGTTTCCGCAACACGTCCGCATCCGCCTTGCTGATGCGCTGTACTACTTTACCCGTAAGCAATACGGAGTGGACGAACCTACTGAGTGAAACTCCTGCATCTTTCCTGCGTTTCTCTACCGCTTGGTACTCAATATCTGTAAATCTTGCGCTAACCACACGCACCTTGTTGCGCCTGGTCTGCCGTGATTGTTGTTTATCTTTTTCCATTCTGAAATTCGTTTTGGACTGCAACCAACGGGAGCAGGTTGTCTTTGCCTTCTGGCAAAGCAAGGGCGGAAATGTATACATTTCCATTACCTTGCTTCCTTAGCCTGCACATATTCCGTTGCTACAGCAATGTTACTTGATTAATACTACAGACTCCTGCCTTTCGACTTCTTGGGCACTGATGTTTGTATGAATTTCTTTTCTCGGAGAGGATTCCGTTTACACAAGTACTCATTCAAATCCTTGCATCCACTATACAGATGTGATGCGTCACGGATATTGATGGTACTACCATACTCTTTTCGGATTTGCAGAATGGCTTCCATCCCTGCACGGTCGTTATCAAAAAAGCAATGAATGCGCAGATAATTTCCCAACGGATAAAGAGCCTTGGAAACATTCGATACAGAATTCAGTACCATATAGTCTTGTTTGTCAAATTCCGGATATTGAGGACAACTGTCCAATCTCAGTGTCAAGAAAGAAAGATAATCCATAAATCCTTCAAAGACATAGCAGACTTCATTCTGCCTGGTCGTATGCCGAATATGACTGATGTCCTTGGGAGCAATACACCCCTTGAAATACTTGTTCCGTATTTCATATCCTCCACGCACATTAGGGAACCCGACTGCATAATAATGCCTGTCATTGTTCTCAAAATGCACTTCGCAACATTCTCTTTTCGCAAGTTCTGTATTAATACCCCTTTCACGCAGATAGGAAAGCAGAACTGGTGATTCCAAAGGTTTCACTTCCATACGTTGAAAACTCGGCTCTGTAGGAGACTGCTTTTGAAAAGAAAAGGAAACGGGACAAATATGCGGAGCCTGTTCCTCAATCTGACGCAAAAGGTTAGGTACACTTTCGGAACAATACAGTACCGAAGCCAAGGTAAGTATATTACCTCCCTTGCCCAGCCCGAAATCATACCACTTATTGATTTCGGTATTCACCTTAAACGATGCGTCTGTTTCCTCTCTAAATGGTGATTTATACCAAAGGTTCATTCCCTGTCGTTTGACAGGATTATACCCCAAACTATACAGATAATCTTCCAGTTTAATATTCTTTGCTTCTTCTATTGTCATTTTCTTATGAATTTGAATGTAAATAAAATGTGTTGATTTGTTGAGCGACGAACTTATCTTACTGAAAAACAATAGAATGACACTTCAACATCAACTCAACAAAGACCGATGAAAAAAGAAATAACTATTTCTCTTTTCAACAGTACTTTTAAAAAGTTGAGTGTTTGTTGAGAATATTATTCTCTTATACTCAGCAAGTTGATATTATCCTTCAACAATTCAACAAAAAATTTAGAATTCATCCAGTTGTTTTCTGGTAACAGTGTAATAGCGTCCTACCCGTCTGATTGGTTCAAATCTCCTTTCTTTATTACAGGCAAACAGATAAGTGGTATAAGTCAATCCGTTCGGAGCTGGAGTCAGTTTCCAATCCTCGGTCACAATTTTCCTTAACCAATGCTTGTCAATTCTGACCTGAGAAAGATTCAGTAGGATAAGTAGGTCATTCAGACAAAAAGAAAAGCTGTCTATTTCCATACACTCCATGATTTCCTTTATCAGCTCAGCAGCCTCCACCTCGTATTTACTTTTATTGCAGCGTATAATTTTCAATAAGGCCGCTGTTTCTGTCTGTTTCGGTGAAAACCACATACGACTCACATTTTGAGTGGTCAATGTCCGATGCTGCAAAAAGTAAAGGAATGCCGGAATCTCCTCAATCAGTTTCTGTAAGAAGTGCGTATCGTCATTCTCCAGATGATGAATCTTCCTTACCCAATACCGTGTTTCTCCCGGGTCGATAATTACAGGAAGTCTTTCGTTATTTGAACAAAGCACAAACTTGGCAAAAAAGGCAATCTCGTCACGGTCTTTGCCTTTTGCTTCCACTTTATAGGATAAAGTTGTACTCAGGTTTTTCAACCGTTCCGAATCCTCCCTGCGGTTCAGCAATACCTCATCCACTACAATGATGAGTTTTCCTGCCCAATCTGAATTGAACTGACTGCGGAAATCTTCATTCGTATTAAAGGTTACATTATTGCGGAACATAGCTTTCAGGAAGTTTAGGAACGTACTCTTTCCTGTATTTCGTTCTTCCGATACTAACAACAGAATCGGCAATTTCTGAACAGGCTGCAAATAAAGGAGTTGCAAATAATCCATTCCCAATTCGTATTGCTCACCGAAAATATGGTGCAGTAAAGCTTGAATATGAGAGAAATCTCCTTCTTTTGGCTGGTGTCCTATCGGTTCATACAGATTCAGAAAATTATCTATCACTTGACGGTAGTTCACATGGTCAGGTACAGTACAAAAGCCGTCATATTTAGGGACATTTGCCAGATAATCTTTACCATAATCCTGACGAAGTGTTTCATTGTTCCAGACAATACGCTTCTTTACGTAACCACCGTTCAAACGAGGTTGGTTCACTATTTTGTAGAGTGTCGTACCAACCCGGACAAACGGGCTCTCATTTCTCAATGTTTCATCCGTACTCATACCTTAGCGTTTACGTTTAAAACATTTCTGAATATTGGTCGCTGAATCACAACCTTCACTGCTGTTAGTAACCAATTGCTTGTGTGCCCATTCAATAAGAGCCTTCCGAGAAAAAACAAGTTTGTTTCCATACTTCATAAAGGGTATCTGTTCCTGCGAAGTCATTTTGTATAATTTCGCTTTTGAAGTCGGAAAGCCGTTATCCTCCAGCACTTTCAAGGCATTGGGCATACTTAACGTATCAGGTAAATCGGAACTGGATATTGCTTGTTGATTTCCTGAAAAGAATTTTGAAACCGCATTGAATACAGCTTCTTGAATCTGCTCCTCTGTTGCGACAATGATATTTGCCATAATCAAACATTTTAGGGGTTAAACAATAAGCTGTCGTCACAGCCATCTCAACGTTGATACGGCAAAGGAAATATAAAAATAAGAGCTTATAAAACAGGATAATATCTATATCAGCTATGCCAACAGCGGACATTTGATGTCATTTGAAGACATTTGCCAGGCAGCATTTCAAAGCTTGGCAACAAATGGCTCGAATTGGCACAGTTAATATAGATGATAAAAGAAAATGTGATTTTATTGTTTTTGTTTGCGAAGCTGGTCTATTACCTCGTCTATATCGAAGAATTCCAGATTGGTGAATGATTTCTTGCTGGGCTTTATCAGACCGTCCTTTATCCATTTATTGACGGATGCTTGGGTTGTCTTCATCCATTTGGCTAAATGAACATTTGTAATCAGGTAGCATCCGTTTAATTGCGTAACAGTATGTTTGTTTGCTGAAAAGCCACGCTGCAAACGGTCTATCAGTATATCGATGTCTTTTTTGACAATTTTGGGTGCTGGTCTGTTTTCTTTGATGGTCAGTTCAATAGAATTCATGTCGAAGTTAGCCAACTGTGGTAGTTGGGATAACTCTTCGATGATATGACCAGCACATCGTAAATCTTGAATATGGAATGTTAATTGCTTTCGTCTTGGCATAGTAGTGATTTCCCTTTTTCAGTGGTATAGTATTTCTGCAAACGGCTGTTAGGCTTATCAGGAACAGTCATTGCCAACAATTCTTCTGCAATCAGAGGGTTTATATATTTCCTCTTGAATTTTGTTCTATCACTAAAATTGAATAAAGCAATAATCTGAGTTAAAGAATTTTCGAGCAAGCATGTTTCCAATATAGTTTTTATCTCCTTTTGACTTAATGCTAACTTAGTGCCGACTTGCTGCCAACTTAGTGCCGACTTAGTGCCGACTTGTTGGTGACTTGTCGGTATATTTTCCGTAAACTCAAACTCTTTAGGGGCGCGATAAGTAATAGAAAAGACAAACTCCTCTCCACTATGAATCTCTATCTCAGAGTTTTCAAAGTACAACGGAGCATATTTCCGAATATTTTTCTGTCCGGATCCAAGCTCCTCAGCCCATTTCATTTCACGAAATACCTTTGTTATTAGCGGATTTTTTGTACGGGTACGCCAGTCATTTATATCTATATCCCCCGTTTGGAATGGTTTCGTCCAATTCTCTGTTATAACCCGGTCACGGAATATGAGAAACTTATTGGTATATGAACTGATATACTCACGGTGCAGAAGAGTATTCGAAATGACTTCTCTGAATATCATTACCCGCAAATCCAAACGGTCTATACCATTATCCGCCAAACGGAACTTATCAGGCATGTTGCGTTGCACGAAATTCAGCAAACGGATATATGACTGAATCAGATTTACGCATATCATATCCCGGTCATTATAACGAATATCAGGGTCAGTAGGAAGCGGATGCAAGAAACGCTCGTAAGACATGCTACGGTAAATGGCATCCGTACGATGCCACGGACAACAATTCAGAATAGTCTGTTCCTTGCCAAATAGAAGAATGGCACCCAACTTATATCCCTCCTTGTTCGTTTCCCGTTGTTTACCCCAGAACAGACTTTTCAAGAATTCTTCATTTGTCATGCTCAACCACGGATGATTGGAGTTATGGATAGAAATGTGGCTACGCATAATCTTAAACGATTCTTCGTCCATATCTTCCAATGTTACATCTGGAAATACTTCATTCTCAGAAGATTCCTTTTCTTTTCGCATGAACATGTTCTTAACCAGATAGGTATGCTTGGATACATCATTATCTGCATCACCCCAACGGTCGTAAAAACGGTTCTTATATCTATGTACCTGTTCACTCTCCGGCACATTCAATAAAAGGATAATCTTACCGTCAACCTCTGTCTGCTCCGGCGTGATTGGCATTGGAGGAAGAAACTGTTCAGGATTATTCAGCGTATTGATAATACTTTTGGTCATATCTGTTACGCATTTAGGGTTAATTCCCAATATTGTACCATCATCATCCACTCCTAAAAAGATATATCCTCCCTCTGCATTCAAAAAAGAACATACCGTTTCATACACAGAAGCCGAAACCTTATCCGTGCATTTCTTAAATTCTACTTGCTTATTCTCGCCATGCGAAAGTAAGTCTTTTATTTTATCTGTTGATAACATACAGTTTCCTTTATAATACTTTTACCGCTTCGTCTATCACGCTACTGGCAAAACTATCCAAATAAGTATTGGTCGTTGCCAAATCACTATGACCTAATATCTGTGAGATAACTTCACGTGGTACTTGATTGTCCTGTAAAGTCATAGCCATTGTATGACGACTTACATAACTGGTCAGCTTCATGTCTGTAATCCCCAAAGTCTGCGCTAAATTAGCCAAATTCTTGTTATTACGTCCAAAACGGCTACGAATATGATTATATAGTCGTTCCCCCTTGTATCCGGCAATGGAAACAATCGGCAACAAATAATCTTCCACTAATATAGTATGAGCAGCAAACCAATCCATCAATTCCTGAATTTCAGGAGTTATCTTAATCTGGATAGGTTTGACTTTTTTGGCTTCTTTTGTTTTATTCCGCTTATAGACAATATAATTTCCACCATTATAACGAACAATATTCTTCTTAGTCAGCAATGCTGCATCTATAAACGATATGCCATAACAATAATAGGAAAAAAGGAACAGACGTCTGGCCAGTTCCTGGGCAGGACTTTCAACTACCGTGTGTTTCAATTTATCCATATCCTCATGTGGCAAATACCGCTTTGCTGTTTCTTCTTCCAAAGCAGCCACATTGAAACCTCCTTTTCCAAAAGGATAAGTACTTTCCGATGCTTCTTTATCTTGAATAGCCTTGTTTAAGATTGCACGCAGAGCTTTGAAATAAAATTTCCGGGTATTTCCCTTACATTCCCGTTTCTGAAGAAACACATCGAAAGCCTTGACATATTTAATGTCAATTTCAGAAAATACTTTCTTATCAAACTTATTATCAAACAATTCAAGCATATGCAGGGTACGGCTATAACAAACAGAATTGCCCACATGTCCCGTTTCTTTCAATGTAGTTATCACTGTATTAAAATAACCTTTCACATTGCCTTTCGAAGTTTTCCCCACAAAAGCATCTTCAAATTGATTCAATGTCCAGTCAATACCATCAAGCTCAAAATCACGAAAGACCGCATTTACACGAGTTTCTATTTCAGACAGCTTCGCATTATATTCCTTGTATTTAGGCACAAGTTTCTTATTAGTAACAAAACGATCGTTGGCAGTATTCCACTGCTCAGGAGTTGCAAGCAAACCTGTTTTAATGTACTTTCGCTTTCTGTCTTTAGTAATGCGTAAAGTTACAGCTGTTTTTCCGTCCTTGCCTGCATTATACTCTAACAACATGAATTTATAGTGTGCCATACTTCAATTCTTTTAGCGTTTCATTGATTTTGCTTTTGTTTGAATGACACAAATATGACACATTTTTCCGAAACTGCCAACAAAAAGAAGAAAATTCATAGAAAATAACCATTTGATATTCAGTAATATTAATTCTGAAAATCAAAGAGATAGAAAAATAAGAAAGTTTAAAATTGGCTCCTGGGGGGCGTGTGGTCGCTGGTTCGAATCCAGTCACCCCGACTGGTAAAAAGGCTTGATAATCAATATCAAGCCTTTTTTATTTTTATCAAATACCGGTTTAATCTAAAGAATTATTTGAATCATATAACATTCAATGTCATTCTATATCGCCCATGAATTTCACACTCTCCTCTGTTCTCACTACAATAATAAGTTCCACTGAAGATTCCTTCTACCTGAACTCCATCTTTCACCTCCTTAATAGAATTGACATAATGTTTTCCATCCATCAATCCATAAAAAGTACCATCTGCATAAATTTCCAACTCCGTAACTAAAGTGAAATTTTCTACGTCAAACTCACCTTCCCAAATATTCCCGAAATCATATTTATGTAAACACTCTCCTGTTTTAGCAAACTCCCAATCTGCTTTTCTCGCAAAATGACCGATACTTGGCATAAAAGAGAAACCATACTTTTCAAATGCATCAATAGATACATTTGTTATCGTAATACCACGTCCCTCACTATCTGTAAAAACATCTTCAAGAAATACATATCCAAACACCGGAATTGACTCTTTATACGTTTTACCATTGAAGGTCAGCTCTATGAAATCTGAATTCCCCTCCAGATCATCATCTCCATCACAGGATGTAAATGAAAATGGCAGTAATGTCAGCAATGCAATAAACAAGTAATCAGCAAATGTTTTCATAACTATTAGAATTAATATTTATATCTTCTCCCATAAACAATGAAAGTGTCACCAACAACTCCATATTGATGTTTCGTATATATGCAACGTTTGATTCATTAGGCAATCAAACGTTATTCAATCTTCAATAAATGTACAATAATTTTGATTTATAAAAAATAAATAGATGATGATATAATTTGTCAGTATTGAATATAGTACCAGAGCAAACTTTTTATGAACACTTTTATTACAGTATTTCTCTATTTTTTAAAGAACATTGAAAATACTATATAATTAAGGTATATATCAAAAAAACAATAGCCTTAAAACTGGATTCAAAAAAAACATAATATTTCCAACAGACAGAAATAAAATTATTTATTATCTATTTTTAATAATAGCATCCAAGTATTATAAAGCTTATAAGATTAAAAATGCTGAGAAAACAAGGAATAACAAACAAGCACCCTTATTCTTAATATTTTTGAAACAAGAATCCATCTCTGACTACAATAGTATAACAGATAAACAATATTCTACGTATTTTATAAAATAATTTATAAATATTTCTTTGTTTAATAAAAAAAGAATATATTTGTGAGTAAAAATAAACAATACACTAAGAAACCATAAGAGATGTTATAAGAAAGAGAAATCATCCATCTTATAAACAAAAACCAGTAGCCTTTCAGGAAAAACAGAAAAAGACACATATAATAAGTTTAAAGCAATAACCGACCTCATAAACATATGAAAAAGATAGATTTTAGAAACTTAGCAGAACAGTACAGAACTGAATTAATGGATAATGTACTTCCTTTTTGGCTAAAGCATTCACAAGACAAAGAGTTTGGCGGATACTTTACCTGCCTAAACCGAAACGGTGATGTATTTGATACCGATAAATTCATTTGGCTACAAGGACGAGAAGTATGGTTGTTTGCCATGCTATATAATAAAGTAGAAAAAAGACAAGAATGGCTAGACTGTGCCATTCAAGGCGGTGAATTTCTGAAAAAATACGGCCATGACGGTAACTACAACTGGTATTTTTCACTCGACCGTACAGGAAAACCTCTGGTTGAACCTTATAACATCTTTTCTTATACATTTGCAACAATGGCTTTCGGCCAATTGAGTTTAGCAACCGGCAAACAAGAATATGCCGACATCGCAAAAAAAACATTCGATATTATTCTTTCCAAAGTAGATAATCCGAAAGGGAAATGGAACAAACTTCACCCTGGAACTCGTAATTTAAAAGGATTTGCCCTTCCTATGATTCTTTGTAATCTTGCATTGGAAATCGAACATTTGTTGGATGAAAACTTCCTGGTAGAAACGATGAACACCTGTATTCACGAAGTAATGGAGGTATTCTACCGTCCGGAATTAGGAAATATCATTGTAGAAAATGTATTAACAGATGGCTCTTTATCTGATTCTTTCGAAGGTCGTCAAGTCACGCCCGGACATGCTATCGAAGCAATGTGGTTTATTATGGATTTAGGTAAACGCCTAAACCGCCCGGAACTGATAGAAAAAGCTAAAAACATTACACTTACCATGATTGACTATGGCTGGGACAAAGAGTATGGAGGTATCTATTATTTCATGGATCGCATGGGCAATCCTCCGCAGCAACTGGAATGGGACCAAAAACTATGGTGGGTACATATAGAAACCTTAATTTCTTTGCTGAAAGGATATCGTCTTACAGGTGACTCTAAATGCTTGGAATGGTTTGAAAAAGTACATGAGTATACCTGGAGTCACTTTAAAGACCAGGAATATCCAGAATGGTATGGATACCTGAACCGCCGTGGTGAAGTGCTGCTACCATTAAAGGGTGGAAAATGGAAAGGATGCTTCCACGTACCAAGAGGACTTTATCAATGCTGGAAAGTCTTGGAAGAATTATTATAAACAGAAAGCAGAGAAAGCCATGAAAACAAATCTAATAAAATGGAGCGCACTGATGATACTAATATGTATCTTATCTGGATGTCAAAATAACACAAATGGAGATAATGCTGTAATGCATCGGCTGTGTGAGCGACTTTTTCCACAACATTCTGATCATTTTATCTTTCAATGTATAAAAGATACAACATCTACAGATTGGTATAGTGTAGAATCTATAGATGGAAAAATTCAAATCTGCGGCAATAACAACAACTCACTGGCAGTAGGGTTAAATCATTATTTAAAATATTACTGCCATACCAATGTTTCATGGTATGCCGACGATGAAGTTAAAATGCCCGAATCTTTGCCTGAAGTCAAGGAAAAAGTTACTTCTCATGCAAAATGCTCAAATCGCTTTTTTCTGAACTATTGTACCTTTGGCTATACATTACCTTATTGGAAATGGGAAGACTGGGAACGTTTGATAGACTGGATGGCCCTAAATGGTATAACTATGCCACTGGCTATCTCAGGCCAGGAATCGGTTTGGTATAAAGTATGGTCTAAATTAGGACTGACAGACGAACAAATCCGGAGCTATTTTACAGGCCCGGCTCATTTGCCCTGGCACCGTATGTCGAATGTAGATTATTGGCAAAGTCCGTTACCAACTTCATGGCTGGAAGGTCAGGAAAAACTTCAAAAACAAATCTTGCAAAGAGAACGAGAATTTGACATGACTCCTGTTTTACCGGCTTTTTCCGGACATGTACCTAAAGAATTGAAAGAGCTATATCCAGATGCAAAGATTCATCAGATGAGTCAATGGGGAGGATACGACGAACAATATCGCAGCCATTTCATCGAACCAATGGATACATTGTTTACAACAATCCAGCAAATGTATCTGAAAGAACAGACTGCCATGTATGGAACCGACCACATCTATGGCATTGATCCTTTCAATGAAGTAGATTCTCCGAACTGGAATGAAAAATATCTGTCGGATGTATCAGAAAAGATTTATGAATCTATCCGTCAGGTAGACGAAGAAGCGACCTGGTTACAAATGACATGGATGTTCTATCACAGCAAAGAAAAGTGGACACAACCGCGTATCCGTTCTTTTCTTGAAGCAGTACCAAAAGACAAGTTGATTCTTCTTGACTATTATTGCGACAGCACTGAAATATGGCGTGAAACAGAAAAATATTATGGAAAACCGTATATGTGGTGTTATCTCGGCAACTTTGGTGGCAACACAATGATGGTTGGCAATTTAGATGACGTTGATTTCAAAATAAACAGACTTTATACGGAAGGAGGAGACAACGTATATGGATTGGGAGCAACACTGGAAGGTTTTGATGTAAACCCGTTAATGTACGAATTTGTCTTCGACAAAGCTTGGGATTGTCCTGTGACTACCAAAGAATGGATACACAACTGGGCTCTTTCCAGAGGTGGAAAAGAAAGCAAACATGTAGTGAAAGCGTGGGAATTGCTGCACCAGAAGATCTATACCAAGCATGCAACTTGCGGACAGGCTGTATTGATGAATGCAAGACCAATGCTGATAGGTACAGACAGCTGGAATACATATCCTGATATTCATTACAAGAATGTAGAATTATGGAAAATCCTTGAAGAGCTGCTGCAAGCAGGTGAACTGGATAATGCCGGATACCGTTATGATGTGGTGAATGTAGCAAGACAAAGCTTAGGTAATCTTTTTTCAGACTTCAGAGAAGCATTTACTGCTGAATATCAAAAAAAGAATTTAACAGGAATGGAATTATGGGCTGCCAGAATGGACACATTGCTGTTGGATATGGATCGCCTGCTATCTACAGAGGAAAACTTCTGCATCGGAAAATGGATTCAAGATGCAAAAGATTGGGGAAAAGATGAAGCTGAAAAATCGTATTATGAAGAGAATGCACGCTGCATACTGACTGTATGGGGACAAAAAGCGACCCAGCTTAATGACTATGCAAACAGAGGATGGGGTGGATTGACCAAAGATTTCTATCGTATGAGATGGAATAAATTCACTTCTTCTGTAACAGCAGCGGTTAAAGCAGGTCAGCAATACGACGCGAAAGCATTTTACGATATGATAACAGAAGCAGAATATCAGTGGACTTTGCAAAGTAAAGATTATCCGCTGGTTTCCGGTGAATCTCCCTTTGTCGTAGCTCAAGAACTATTCAATAAATATAAGCATTACTTCGACTGAGAGTTGATAACTAAAATACAAACATGGTAATAACAAATCTAAGTGAATGAATTATCAAACGAGAAAAATTGCAGTATTCATTTTTAAATTTATTTTTTATGGTGTCAGATTTACGAAGAAAATTTTTCTTAAGACAGGGAATAATCTTGACATGCAGTCTTTTGCCTCTGGCAGATGTTAATGCAAACTTTATTCCGAACACTTTCTCCTCTCACGGGGATATGGTTGATCAGGCTAATAGTCAAAAAGATATTACAGGTAAAGTTCTTAATGAAGTAGGAGAACCTATTCCGGGAGCTTCCATCCTAGTAGAAGGAAGTTCACGCGGTGTTATTACAGATTTAGACGGTATATTTACAATCAAGGTATCACCGACCGACAAACTTATAGTCTCATTCCTTGGAATGGAATCTCAAACTATTACAGTAGGAAATCAGACAAATCTGGTTGTAAAAATGGCACCTAAAGTTGCAGAACTTTCCGAAGTAACTGTTGTTGCTTATGGTAAACAGCGTAAGGCCAGTGTAATTGGTGCCATCAATACCATTTCTACAAGTGAGTTGAAAACCCCTGTTGGTAAACTGAGTTCCGGATTGGCAGGACAATTAGCAGGTTTAGTCGTTATGCAACGTTCAGGAGAACCGGGTGCAGGTGCAGATTTCTGGATACGCGGTATCAATACTTTTGGCGCAAACAATAAACCCCTGGTGTTAGTCGATGGTATTGAACGTGAACTAGACTTGGTAGACCCGGAAGATATCGCTTCTTTCTCTATCTTGAAAGATGCTACAGCTACTGCTCTTTATGGTGTACGTGGTGCAAACGGTATTGTATTAATCACCACCAAACGAGGAAGTGAATCGAAACCCAGAATCAGCGCTAAAGTTGAATATGGAATGGCAAGCCCTACCCGATTGCCCGAATTGGCAAACGCCAGCCAGTGGATTGACTATTACAATGATATTAACCTGGAGGCATCAGGACGTTTAGCTATCCAACCTTCTGAAAAAGCCATGTACCTGAATGGTACCGACCCAGATCTTTACCCAAATGTAGACTGGATGAAGACCATTTTCAAAGATCGCAGCCATTCAATAAGATCCAATGTCAGTGTTACAGGAGGTTCACCCAAAGTACGTTATTACGTAGGAGGCTCTTACTACTCTGAAGGCAGTATTATGAATATGGCCGACAAGAGCCGTTATGACGCCTCAATGAATTACAGCAAGTTTAATTTCCGAACGAACATAGATATAAACATTACTTCTTCTACAGAATTAGGTTTGTCTTTGTCTAACCAATATGAAATAACCAATCGTCCGGGAGCTGATTTGGCTGATTTATATGCTTATACTATCTTAACCACACCGGTATCAATTCCTACCGTTTACTCTGATGGAACCATTTCTCGCCCAGCAGTAGGTTACAACCCTTATTCAATGCTGAACCAGACTGGTTATTCTCAAGAATTTGCAAATAATGCTCAGTCATTATTGTCGTTGACTCAAGATTTCTCGGAGTTCATCACTCCTGGATTGAAAGCAAACATCAAATTCTCATGGGATGCTTACAATGGATCTATACTAAATCGCAAAATCAGTCCTTCCACTTATTATGCAACAGGTCGTGATAAGGATGGTAAACTGCAATTCGTTAAAAACAATGACGGTAGTGACTACATGACATTAGTACGCAGCAACTCAGGTTCTAGAACTATCAATCTGGAAGCTTCAGTTAACTACGATCGTCTGTTTGATGAAAAACATCGCGTTGGTGCTATGTTCTTGTTTAATATGCGCGACTATACAGATAACTTTCCAGCTAACTATATTGCAGCTTTCGCTTATAAAAATATAGGTATAGCTGGTCGTGCAACTTATTCTTATAAAGATAAATATTTCGCCGAATTCAATTTCGGTTATAATGGTTCTGAAAATTTTGCTCCTGATAAGCGCTTTGGTTTCTTCCCTTCTTATGCAATTGGATACATGATTAGTAACGAAGACTTTTGGGATAATTTAAGAAAAACCATCCACTTATTGAAACTGAAAGGTTCGTACGGTCACATTGGAAATGACCAGATTGGTGGTAACCGCCGTTTTGCCTTCAACTCCGAGATGAACAGCTATACTTCCGGATACCGTTTCGGATTAATTCCTTCGGATTTGCCAGGTGTAGCAACTGGTATTCCCGGTAATCCGAATGTATCATGGGAAAAAGCAACAAAAGGAAATGTTGGTTTTGAAATAGGATTCTTTGATAAGTTAAAACTTCAGATGGATTACTTCTACGAAAAACGCTCGGGTATTTATATCCAACAACAGAGTGTTCCTTCAATTGTGGGCCTGAATGTAACTCAATACGTAAACCTTGGTGAAATGGAAAATAGAGGTATCGATGCTTCCTTGGAATACGAACAACGATTCAAAGACTGGTATTGGTCTGCACGTGCCAACTTTACGTATAACCGCAACGAAATGCTCTACGATGACAAACCGACTCCAATATGGGCTTACCAAAGCGCTGTAGGTTTCCCGTATAATCAGCAGAGAGGACTCATTGCTTTAGGACTATTTGAGTCTGAAGAAGATATAGCCAATAGTCCGGTACATACTTTCAGCACAGTTCGCCCTGGAGACATCAAATATAAAGACATCAATGGTGATAATATAATTGATGCTTACGACCAAGTGGCCATAGGATATACCGATGTTCCTCAAATTAACTACGGTTTTGGATTCAGTGCAGGCTGGAAAGGTTTCGATTTGTCACTGTTCTTCCAAGGGGTTGGTAATGTAACCCGTATTATCGGTGGATCTGCTTTCTATGGAGCTTCCGATAATATCTTTAACAGAGGTCAAATTTATGCTGATGTAGCAGAAAAACGCTGGACTGTAGATAATCCTGATCCGAATGCATTATATCCTCGTCTGTCTTTGAGTAAAGTAGAGAACAATCTTCAGCCTTCTACATTCTGGCAGCGTGACATGAGTTTCTTGCGTTTAAAAAATGCAGAAATCGGATATACACTTCCAAAAGACTTATACACACAATGGGGAATATCTACTATTCGCTTGTATATGCAAGGTGTAAACTTACTAACATTCAGCAAGTTCAAACTTTGGGATCCAGAACTTGCATCCGATTATGGTAATGTGTATCCACAAATGAGAACCGTTACATTTGGCTTAAATATTAACTTCTAAAAGTCATAATTATGAAAAAGAATAAATTCAAAATATTTGCAGCCATGGCGTTGGCCTCTATGCTAAGTTTTTCTTCATGTAATGATTATCTGGATGTATCACTACAAGACCAGATGACCTTAGAAGAAGTTTTCAGTAAACGCGTTACAACAGAACGTTACTGGGCTCATATATATAGTTATATACCGCGTGAATACGAATATTTAGACGAAGGATGTGCAGTTCCTTTAAGTGATGAAGCTCAGTTCTCTTGGTATCAATGGGTCGATTATCTGATCTTCAAGACTGGTTCGTGGGGACCTACATCTACAGCCTATAACATATGGAAAAACAAATATACAGGTATTAATCAGGCTACCATATTCATGGATAATGTAGACAGATGCCAGGAACTGGATGCAAACTCACGTAAAATAATGAAAGCCGAAGTTCGTTTCCTAAGAGCCTACTTTTATTTTGAACTATTACGCCGATACGGTCCAGTTTATGTTTGGGGAGATGTAGCACCAGATCCATTGATTAAACCTGATCAAGTAGACCGCCATACAGTTGATCAGAATGTAAACTTCATCATAGAGGAATTTGATAAAGCCATAGCTGATCTTCCACTAGAGGTTGCAGATATGAATGAGTGGGCAGGACGTATTACAAAAGGAGCCGCAATGGCTATAAAATCACGTGTATTACTTTACGCTGCAAGTCCATTATTCAATGGTTGTGATTTATATAAAGGTAAGATGAAAAATATCTATGGTGAATATCTGTTCCCTCAGCAAGCCGATCCCAATAAATGGAATAAAGCGGCTGAAGCTGCTAAAGCTGTTATTGATATGCCTCAATATAAGCTATACGAAGCAACAGGGGAAACAGATCCATTTCAGAAAGCAATCAAATCTTACCAAGGTGTTTTATTTGATGAATGGAACAATGAAATTATCTGGGGAGCTTGGGCACGTAATCCGACAAATGCAAATTTTGGCTCTGCAGAATCTTACTATATAACCCGTTTTCTGCCTCCAACGCTATTAAGAAATGCGTACGGTGGTTACTGCCCTTCTCTGAAATTAGTAGATACTTATCCTATGGCAGAATCAGGAAGATATCCGGTAACGGGCTATGATAGCAACGGACAACCTATCGTAGACGAAAAATCCGGTTATAAGAGTACCGGATTTACAGCCAACTACTCACACCCTATCGACGGTGCTATGGGCTTAATCAATGCTCATAATAGCTGTGTAGGTCGTGATGCCCGATTCTATGCATCCATATTAGCCAATGGGTTCTATTGGATTAACAATTATGCAGGAAACAAACAAGTAACTTTCTACACAGGTGGAACATCTCCTTATAAAGGAAATGATGGCGACTGCGTAAAAGTAGGTTTCCTTTTCCGTAGAATGGTAGATCCTCAACTTAATACCAATAACGGAAACTATGGTAAGGTCTTTTGGTCATATTGTCGCTTGGCAGAAATTTATCTTAATTATGCAGAAGCATGTAATGAAAAGCCTCAACGTGATGAAACAGAAGCTTTGAAATATATTAATAAGGTACGTAATCGTGCCGGATTAAATAACCTGGAAGAAGCTTATCCTGAAGTTATAGGAAATCAAGAACTCTTACGTGAACTAATCCGTAAAGAAAGAATGGTAGAGTTGGCTTTCGAGGGACATCGCTACCACGACGTACGTCGCTGGATGATTGCCGAAAAAGAATTGACCGGCAAAAACTATACATTAAACCTGCTGGCTACAGAGTACGAGCAATCATGGAATCGTACAGATCAAGTATGGATGGGAGCCGACAATATTTTTGAGCCTAAACATTACTTCTTCCCTATCAATCAAGTTCAATTGAGCGAGATGAAAAACATGACTCAAAATTACGGATGGTAAAACATAAATAGTTAATTAGGTTACAATATTATTATAGAGAAGTAATATGAAAACGAATAAATATTGGTTATCTTGTGTATTGTTAATAATGGGGATAACCTCTTGTAAGAACGATCTGGATATCAATATGGTAAACGATACCATAGGCTTGATGAATCCAGACATGGTTACTACCACTATATATCCCGGAGTAAATGAAGTTTATAATGTTCAAGTGATAAAAAGTGGAAAGGGACAAAATGGAGCACAAGCAACACTGACTATTGACAAGGATTTCCTGAACAAATACAATAGTGAAAAGGGAACAAACTATAGTTTAATGCCATCTGATTGCTATTCATTGACATTAAACACCTTGGATTTCTCAGAATCGGATTATCAGAAAGCGTTTACATTAAAATGGAATGTAGAAAAACTCCAAGCCGTATTGGAAGATGACGCAAATGTTGCAGTTCCGTTAACAATGCATGTAAATACAGAGGGAGTCAATATTGCTCAAGATCGTCTTTCAACATTGGTAGTTCCTTCTATTGATACCCCTACATTGGCTTTTGAAAACACTGGATTATTCAAGGGAATTATGCCAACAATTAACGATTTAGATGAACGTGAAATACATATTAAAGTTCAAACAAACTTCCCCAACAGAGACAATATTATTTATGAAATAGCTGTCGATCCACAACTGTTGGAAGACTATAATAAACAAAATGCTACAAATTATCAATTGCTACCAGAAACTGCCTATAAACTGTCTAATACAAAATGGACTCTTCCTGCTCTTACAAATGAAACTTATTTTTCATTTACATTCAAGAAAACAGGTTTAATGTCCAACCCTGACAAAGTAGAGTTTGGAGAATATGTATTACCTATCAAGCTGGTATCTGCATCTACATGCGAAGTGAATCAAGCTTCTTCTACGATTCTGTATAACATCAGTTTTCAACCTGCACTGATAGAAAAAAACAATTGGGTAGTTCTTGATAATAATACCTGCTCCAAAGAAGACGAAACGTCTTGGGTTGCATCTTTAGACTGGGGACCAGAGAAAACGATCGACAGTAACCCTGCCACTTTCTGGGGATCAAAATGGACTACTCCTAAGCCTCTTCCTTATTACTTTGTATACGATATGGCTGCAGAATATAAGATTTATAAAGTTGGTTTTGACAATCCGACTGGCGCAGATGCTTGGCGTGGAAATGCTAAAGCCGGTTATATCGAATACAGTATAGATAACGAAAATTGGAACCGTTTGACCGATTGGAGTCTTTCAGCGCAAGAAATCCGCTCTATAGCAGTCAATGTAAACACTACAACTGCCCGATATTTGCGTTTTGTTATCACAGAAGCTTTTGATTCACACCTATTTGAAAACGGTGGTTCTCAAATGAATATTGCTGAATTCTATGTTTGGGGTGAATAAAAATTAAATAAACAAAGAATTCAAAAAAAGGCTGTATCTTGATAAAGCATTACTGAAGTGAACTATAGATTACATGGATATCTTTATTACCCCCAAAATCCATGTAATCTGTATAAAAGACACAAAGTTTTATTTTGATACAGTCTTCTTGGCCAAGTTTATAACCGATGCATATCTTTGCATATCTAAACGACAAAAAGAAACAATGAAAAGAAATACACAAATCTTCAGAGTTTTGCTTTGCCTTTCGTTCTTATTTAGTTTCCTCACGATTAAAGCGAATGACAAAGGATACAAACAAGGAAATATCAATGACTTAGCACTGATTTATCAAGGAGGGAAACACCGTATCGACTGGACTCCCGAGCAGTTTACTCCTTATGTAGTACATGAATTTGCAGATGGCCATAAAGAATGGCTATTCGACGGATATCTGTTTTTGGAATTTACAGATGGAGAAGGATTAAGTTTTGCCACCCGATATTCAGACCTGAATGCAACCAAAGCCGACTGGATTTGGTTACTCGACCGTCTTTTTGAAGAAGGAAAATCTCTTTCAGCCTTGGATCAATGTATCGATACTCATATTCATGAGATTGGAAAACCAGGATTTACTCATAAGATTGTTCTAAGTATTCCCGAACTTATGCCCGGACAGAAAAACTGGGGAGAATTAGATGGTGAAACAATGGATTTCAGTATCAAGGAACATCAAATCAAGGCTACATGCTGGTATGTAGACCAATTAGCAGAACGATTTAAAAAAGCGAAATTCAAACACTTGAAACTAGAAGGTTATTATTGGTTGGCAGAAGACAATGACCTGACTAAAGATCTTTCAGTCTTCGTTGCCAATCATATTCACCCTACAGGAAAATCATTCTGCTGGATTCCTTATTGGCAGGCAAAAGGCTATAATCAATGGAAAGAATTAGGGTTCGACATCGCTTATCAGCAGCCTAATCATTTCTTCAATCATAATATACCCGACAAACGTTTAGATGAAGCTTGTATTTCTGCAGCTAAACTGAATATGGGCATGGAGCTTGAGTTCGATGAAAATGCACTTTATAATGCTAAAAACTCTTCTTACAACCGTCTGGTAGCCTATGTAGACTACTTCGAACGTCATCAGGTATTCCGCCGTTCTGGTATTGCGTACTATAGTGGAAATCACGGATTCCTGGATATGTATCAGTCAGAACATCCTAAAGATCAAGAAATCATGGATCGCTTATGTCGTCTCATCATTGATCGCCGTTCCCACCTACAAAAAGAGCCGGCACGTAAGCATACTAAAGTGGTAGCTCATAGAGGATTTTGGAATACGCCTGGGTCAGCAGAAAACTCGATCGCATCTTTAGTTAAGGCAGATTCAATAGGTTGTTATGGTGTTGAGTTTGATGTCTGGTTGACAGCAGATAATAAACTAATCCTGAATCATGACGGATGGCATGAAGGGCTTTCTGTAGAAAAGAGTACCGCTGATGTACTGCACGCACTGAAATTAAGCAATGGAGAAAAGATGCCTATGTTCGAAGAGTATCTGGATAAAGCAAAAAAAACTAAAGTCAAACTGGTGTTGGAAATGAAACCACTCAGCACGCCAGAGCGTGAAACCCAAACTGTAGAACAGATCCTTCAGATGGTAAAAGAGAAAAAACTTGAAAAACGTATGATGTATATCAGTTTCTCCCGTCATGTAGTCGAAGAGTTTGTCCGTCTTGCCCCTAAAGGTACTCCAATCTTATACTTAGGTAACAATATATCTCCTAAAGAATTACACAAAATGGGAGTCTCAGGTGGCGATTACAACTACTGGGTATTCCAAAAAAATACAACCTGGTTGCAGGATTTGAAAGATCTGAAAATGATTTCAAACGCATGGACAGTCAATCGTCCAGATGAAATGCAGTGGTGTATAGATCAGGAAGTAGATTATATTACTACCGACTATCCGTGTATGTTTATGGGACTGTAAACGTTCCAGACATACTTGTCATTATCAATAATTAAATGATAGGTTATGAGATTTATTTGGATTATCTGGTTCTGTTTACAAAGCACTTTTATGTGGGCTTGCTCTGCCAATAGCACAAATGGCGCAGTTCCTGCAGGACCAAACGAAGAGGAAACAGCAGATACATTGAAGTTAAGCCGACAGATGCGGGTGTTAATAAAAGGAGAAAACCTTTATATTGGAGCTCGCCTCGATACTTCTTATGACATCCTCTATTGGTTTAAGAAATGTATGTTCAACAACCTCTACACATTTTACCAAGTAGGAATATATCCTAACAGTGATTTTATGCCATTACCGGATCCTTCCATAAAACCATCGCATATACTTAATTTGGCATTTAGCGACAACATTGGTCCTTTTTCCATTTCCGGATATGGATGGTGTGGAGGAAATCACCCATATGTAGACAATATCACTCCAACAGGATACAACATAACCTATCAGATAATACTTGATGGCAAACCTTGCACGGATGAAGGCGCATTCTTGGTAAACAAGGTAGAACTTCTTGTAGAAAACTGTATCCTCAACCCTGCTGTTGTACAACAAATAGATGGGAAAAATATTTTAGAAAGTCCACTCACGATAGAAACAGTCCGTTATCAGATAAAAGGGAACAGCATTGAAGTAAAACTCATGCATGAATTCAAAAATGAAAAACCGGTCACAGTGCAAACCTACTACGGTATGCAGTCTATGTTTATGGACGAAGTCTATACAATGACAATAGGAGGTGCTTACAGCAATTGGACACAGCAGAACGGGGTAAGTACGTTCAATAAGGGTGCCTATCCTGACATGTGCTGCTTTCTGGAAAAAAATCATGTGGCTTCTCAGGCTTCCTACTTATTCAATACAGGATTGGGGATGCATAATGATATTTCCGATGAAGATATCATATTCATTGGCAACTCAAATGGAAAAAGCTATCATAAACTGATTTCAAACAAAGAATTTGTCAAAGGAGATAAAATTGAATGGGAAGGTGTATACGTATGGTTCAGGACACCTGTTTTCGAAAACGAGCAATTCTTATGCTTCGAAGGAAATATAGAAGGAAACAGAACATTGTTTATCCAAACTAAAAAAGGAGTCGATACAGTTTTGCCATTACCTGAATATACAAATGGAAGGTTCCGGATATTAGAGTCACGCGGAGATATTAAAATTGAAGGAAATACATTTTACGAAGGCAAGCTTAAGGTAAAAAGCAACGGTTCTACTGGGTGTGTATTACTTCTTCAATAAAAGAAAACAAGAACAATGCTAATTATAAATCTAAACAGTACTCCAATGAAACAAAAAATATTATGGACAATCTTTATGTGGTGGGCCTGGCATTCGGTATATGGCCAAGTGAAATATTACGATGCGACAGCCTTTCCACTTTACGGGAAATGCAAACTGGAAGGTTCCGCATCGTATAACCGTTTTCCAGACTCTTTGCAATCGATTTCACGGCCAGAGCTTTGGACATTAAGCACGAACTCTGCGGGAATGGCAATACGTTTTCGCAGTAACTCCTCTACAATATCCGCCCGTTGGGTATTGAAATACAACAATCACATGAACCACATGACCGATACGGGAGTAAAGGGACTCGATTTGTATGGCTTGGAAAACGGTGAATGGGTGTATATGAGCGTAGGACGTCCTTTAGGCAAGAGCAATGAAGCTGCAATTATAAGCAACATGCAACCTGTATGGCGTGAATACATGTTATATCTTCCGCTGTACGATGGGGTGGATTCATTATTCATCGGTATCGACAAAGAAGCAGAAATCGCTCAACCTCAGACAGAGCTCCCCCGACGTTCTAAGCCGCTTGTCATGTATGGAACCAGTATCCTGCAAGGAGGTTGTGCCACTCGTCCAGGTATGGCACATACCAACATCTTAGGCCGTATGCTGGGAGTAGAAGTCATCAACTTAGGATTCAGCGGAAATGCATTTCTTGATTTAGAAGTAGCCGACTTGATGGCAAAAGTAGATGCTTCTGTTTTTGTAATAGACTGTCTGCCTAACTCTTCCGTAGAAATGATGGAAGAACGTTTATATGAATTTTATCGTCGCATACGTAATGCCTGGCCGGATACTCCAATCCTATTTATTGAAGATCCTGTTTTTACTACGGCTGCATTCGATTTGCGTATGAGAGAAGAAGTTACTGCCAAAAACAAGACTCTACACCACATTTTCGATAAAATAAAAAAGCAGGACCGCCATGTTGAGTGTATCGGACTATCCAACTTCTTAGCTCAACATAAAGATGCTACTGTTGATGGTATCCATTTTACAGATGTCGGTTTTATTGAATATGCCCAACTCCTATACCGCCATCTAAAAAAATATGTAAAGTAATTCCTGGAATTATTGTTCATTTTTTTAATGAGGCTAACAAGTTTATAAAAATCAAAAATTCTACGATTACTTAATAGTAATCACGTCAAAACTTGATACAACTCTACACAATTCCAAACAGTTTGAATAAAAACGGGAGAAATAAAACCTACTCTTATTCTGTTTTACTTCTCCCATTTTTCAATTTCGCACCAACTGGCATTATTCCTTTCTTTTCTTCTTATCCATCTGTCCGAAGACTTCTTTCTGCTCTTCAGTCAGCAATGCCTTAACAGCCTCATCCAGCTCCTGTTTTTTTACTTTACGCTGCTCGCGTGAGATTTTCTGATTAAAAAACTCCTCGTACAGCGTTTTTATTTTCTGCTCCTGTTCATCGGACAAATTCAGTTTCTCATCCAGATTCTTCATAATCTGTTCTACACGCTGCGCAGGATCCATCTGCTGTCTGTTGCGTCGTTGTGCATCGGTTGTACCGATAGTCGCAAAAACAATACAAGCCAATAATACAATCTTTTTCATTTCTGTCTGTTTTTAGTTATACAATAGATTCTTATCTGATGGTATACGTAAAGCTCAGCATCAAATAAGGTTTCAATACATTATAATTGATATAGTCATAATAATTGCTTCCTATCTGGTGTAAAAAAGCCTGGTTCTGATTAAGCAGGTCGCATGCTTCCAGTCTGATTTCCGCCTGGTTATGCTTCAGGAATTTCTTACCGATTGATGCATTCCACAGGAAATAGTCCGAATCCCCCTCGTTCAGTCCGGCATAATTAATATAGTTGAACGTGGTTTGAAAAGTAAATCCCTTCCAAAAGGTCCAACCGAGTTTTGCCGCAGCAAGATGATTGGTATAGTCACCGTTCGCAGCTCCCGACAATGAATTGAATATCTTGTTTATCGTAGCCGAATAAGACACGGTAAAATCCAGATTATGGCTGATGTTACTTCCTATTATTATTTTCGGTATGACATTCAGTTCCCGGGTTGCACTTTTCATCCCGTCGAATATGGTCGGTACATTAGCATAATTGGCAGCTATGCTTAAGTTCAGATTACTCCTGATAATGTCCAACGGAAAACCATAGGTAAGCATCGACTGGAAGCTGTAATAACCATCCAAGTTGACCGGTTTCGTATACTGTGCTCCTTTTTCCATTTCCACTCCAGAAGGCAAGACCATATCTTCTTTAGCGACAAAAGAACTGTCGGCTACATAGTTTTGCTGGAAAGTAGCCCCCGCCATTGCAATGAAAGTATGACCGGAAGAAGTAGTCCTTATATAACGTAAGTTCAGTGAATGATTAATCTGCTGGTCCAGCTCCGGATTACCCGAAGTCAGGAACAACGGATTGGTATTATCTACCACCTCCTGCAAGTCGGTTACCGACGGAGAAGCCGAACGACTTCTATACCTTAAGATAAAGGAATTACTCCGATCCAAAGTATAGCGTACAGTGGCAGAAGGCAAAACAGAAAAATACTTTTTATTCAAATCTTCATACACCGGATAGAATTGATTTCCCATCAGAGATGAATACTGAAAATCGGCTCCCAGCATCACATTCAACTGCTTCTGGTGGAAACGCAAACCGACTCCTCCCGAATGAGTCAGATAATCGGATTCATATACATTGGAAAGATCCTCATCAAGTTGTTCATACAAATCACCTACCGCTGCCCGTTCGTATACCTTACGGTCTGCATCTACATTCGAGTAAGAGACTCTATAATTAGTCTGCAACTGCCAGGCGTCGGTCAGTTTTTCGGTAAACATCAAACTTCCATTCCACATATATTGTTTGTCTGCGGTTGCCTTATATTGTCCGTAACTCTCCTCAACGGTCTGTTCTCCATATTGACGGTTCACATAATCAGAATAAACATCTCCCACTTTATCAGACATCGTTCCATTGAAAGTGACAGAAAGAGTACGTCCGGGTACAGGAAAACGATGACGGTAAATCATGCTTCCTCCTACGCTATACGCATCGATATCACTGTAGCTATTGTTCTCTACTTCACTTTCCACTGCTCCATCTGTAAGATTGCTTCCCAACCACATTCCTGTCATGTCATTGTTCTGAAAACTGATGACCGGTCTTATCTGGAGAGAATTATTCTTGTCTATCTGATAATCCAGTTTCATATTGAAGCGATGATTCCAGTTTTCCATCCGTGAACTGTTTGTTTCATGATAGCTCATACCAGGCAATACTGAATCGAAGAAGTAACGGTCGGTTATTTTTTCGGAATTATTAACCGACTGGTTGAAAAAGTAACTTCCTGTCACTTTAACTTTTTCTCCCCACTGATCTACATAGTTCAGACCAAGTCCGTTGCTGGCTGTAACACCACCCAAATTTCCTACCATAAAATTATTTGCAGAATTACCCGGTCCTCCTCCGGCTTTTCCACCTTTCCTACGCCCTCCCCTGCCTTTTCCGGCAGACGAAGCCATCACTCCGGCCAAGTCTTCCTGAGAAAAGTTCTGCTGGTTTACGTTGTTACTCATACCTAATACAGACACACGTCTGTCGCCATCAAAGAAATTAACGTTTCCTCCCACACGATAACGGTCTTCTGTACCATAGCCTCCGTACACTTCTCCGAAAGTCCCTTCTTTGAATCCTGATTTTGTTACAATATTGATGGTCTTTATCTCCTCTCCGTCGTCAAAACCTGTAAACTCAACCTGTTCACTCTTTTTGTCGAAGACTTCAATACTTGCAATAATATCAGCCGGCAAATTTTTGAGTGCCAGATTAATATCTCCATCAAAAAATTCCTTACCGTCTACCAGTACTTTTTTCACATCTTCTCCCTGTGCCTGTACCGTTCCTCCTTCTACCACTACCCCAGGCATCTTGGCCAGCAATTCTTCTGCTGTACTACCCTGCAACACTTTAAAAGCCTCTGCATTGTAAACCAGACTGTCACCTTTCTGCTCTGCCCGTGTAGCCCGTCCGTTCACAGATACCTGCCCCAGCAGCTGTATATCTTCTTCCATGCTTATATTCACCATTGCACCTGCGGAAGAAACACGGACTTTATTCTTATAAGTTTTATAACCCACATACGAAACCTGCAGAACATACTCTCCCGGCAGCAGTTTCTTAAACTGATACCATCCGGCCAAATCGGTAGTAGTATAAACTGTTTTCCCGCTTTCAGGAGCCAAACCTACCGTAGCAGAGAACAAAGGCTCTCCGCTTTTCTTATCTGTTACCGTACCCGACAGATGCTGCGCCCAAACGATTGCCGGCAAAATGATACAGACAATCACCCCAATCATTCTTTTCATCATACTATTTATTGTTCCAAAAATCCGGATACTTTATACTGAACTCCCTGTGGAGTAGGAATCTGCTTATAGAGAGTACCTTCAAACAAAAACAAATCCTCTCCCTCTATACATACATGCTGTACGTTATATTGCGGAAGTTCCGGAATAATCATCCCGATTTCCGGTTTTACCACTTCGTACTCAGAAGAACTAACCTGCTGGTAAAATATACCATTGGCATAGATAAAAGGCACACTATGGTATTTTATCACGACAGTACGAGGAGGCAATGCACGAACCCGCGTACCTATCACTACTTTTTTAACTACTTTATGACGGTGTCTGGGCGAAACTGTAGTCACAACCGTTACTTTTTTCCGTGGATGAGAGGGTACGGAAAAAGCAGAAACACAACTGCTCATCATTCCTGCTACTGATAGTAATAAAATCAATCTTTTCATATTCTATCCTATTGTTTCACCACAAAAATAAGCGACAGAGAAATGCAAAATCCAAGGGCACCTGAAAGTAGGGGTAAACAGCATGAATGTAATGGTAAACAGCATAAGGCTTATTTCCATAACACAGCGGAAAAGCGTATTTTTGTAAAAACAAGATATCTATGTGGCAAACAAAGAAACTTCCCTTTTTTATAGACCTTATTTTTTGCCTGGTACTGCTACCGGCTCTGATTGCTTTGCTGCCTATCGAGCGATGGCTGGAAAAAGATTCTATTTTTGTATACCTGCTGGTAGGATGGCTGTACATTGTATATATTCTGAACCGGTATGTGGTTATGCCTTTTGTGCTGGTGGGACAGAAACGTTTCTGGATTGCAGTAATCCTTATCTTACTCACAATAACAGGAACTTATCTCATCACACGCTACCAGATGGAAATACCTGTACACAGAATGCGGCGTCCAAGACTGGCCACGCATATTCCCAAAATCCGATTGCAGCAGCAGGCGGTATGGTTTCTCTACATTGTGGTCATGGCTTTCAGTATTGCCGTGGGACTGCTTACCGAACTGTATCATCAGATAACCAGAAGGCAGGTGGTAGAATTTGAAAAGAAAAAAGCCGAACTGGCTTTGTATAAGGCACAGATCAACCCTCATTTTCTGTTCAACAGTCTGAATACACTGTATGCAATGGTGGTAACCCGCTCACCACAGGCCGAAGATGCCTTTACGCAGTTTATCGGACTCATGAAATACATGTATACCCACAATACACAGGAAAAAATTCCGCTCTGCACTGAAATAGAATACATCCATCAGTACATCGAACTGCAGAAATACCGGATACCGGAGAACTTCAAAATCCACTATTCGTATCAGCACGATGAAACGGAACAATTGGACATTGCACCGATGATTCTGATTACCTTTATAGAGAATGTATTCAAACATGGAATTTCCTCGCACAAAGCCGGAGAAGCTTATATCACAATTCAGGCAGAAAACGGAGAATTACTTTTGTCCACAACCAATCCGCTGTTAAACCATACACGCAACAACCTGTCTAAGGGAATAGGGATAGAGAACTGCAAAAAAAGACTGGAACTTCTCTATCCGCACAAATACAGTTTGTTTACAGAAGAAAAAGACGGGTTATTTACGCTAACTCTCAGTATCAGTTTAAAGACATGAAGATAAAGTGTGTGGCAATAGACGATGAGCCAATGGCACTGGAAATCATTTCCAGTTTTTGCCAACGGTATGGAGATATGGAGGTGAAGACTTTTACCAATCCGCTGACCGGTATGGAGCAAGTAAAAAAAATAAAGCCTCATCTGCTCTTCCTCGATGTGGAAATGGGCGATCTGAATGGAATAGAATTGGCTCACGAACTACCGGCTGGCACCTTTCTGATTCTGACTACAGCATATGCCCAGTATGCACTCGACGGTTTCGAACTGAATGCCATCGATTTTCTTCACAAACCCTTTTCATACACGCGTTTCGAAAAGGCCGTCGACAAGGTAATAGAACGGTATTCGCTGCAAAGCCTTTCCAATAATCCGGTCTTTACAGACGAAAGCATCACACTAAAGGTTGAGTATAAAAATACACATATCAAACTGAAGGATATACTGTATATCGAATCGATGGACAACTATGTACGTATTTATCTGCAGGACCAGCCGCCACTGATGTCGCAAATCAGCATGAAAAGCACACAGGAACTACTTCCTCCGGAGAAATTCATACGTATACACAAATCATTTATCATACCGGTACACCGAATAGCCAGTTTTACGCAAAAAGAAGTGCTTTTGTACAATGGTACCCGAATTCCGGTAGGAAGAAGTTACAGCAAAGAGCTGAAAACGATAGAGCAGATGCCCCAGACGGAATAAGAAGGCTCTCCTTCCCTACTCGAGCTTTTATTTGCACTGCTTGATTTTCTCCATCAGTTCGATGCGGGGAATACCCAGTTCGATGGCTTTCTCATACGCAGCCAATGCTTCTTTCTTCTTTTCCTGCCCCAATTTCACATCACCAATCATCAGAAAGACTTCAGCATCCTGACTATCCAGACGGGCAGCTTCCTCCAAATCGAGCAAAGCGGCATCCGGATACTGTAATTCTGTTTCCAGATTGGCACGCATCTTAAACAGAGATACGTCTGTAGGATATTCCTCTATCAACAGGTTCAGTCCGTCACGAGCTGCCGTATACTTTCCTTCCTTTTGGTCGAGCATAGCCAGACCGATACGGGCCGTCTTATTCTTTAAATCTTTGGATAAAATGATATTATAATCTATTCGTGCTTCTTTATATTCTCGACGCTGCATATAGATATATGCACGAAACAGGCGAGCTTCTTCATTCTCAGGAAGCAAATCTATGACATTGCAATAATCAAGATAAGCCTTATCTATCAGATTTTTATCCAGATAGAGTGCCGCACGGTTCAAAAGAATAGCCGTAGCATAAGGCGTAATGTTCAGTGCCATCGTATACGACTCAATGGCCTCATCGGTTTTTCCCATCCGTTTCTGTACAGTACCCAGATTAGAGAACAACAATGCATTGCGGGCACTGGAAGGATCCATCTTCAAGGCCTCACGAAATAAAGTTTCCGCCTCAGCAAGACTGTCTTTCAATACACAATCCATGGCACGTCCTACCACTTCCTTATATGATTTCTGCGCACAGAGCGAACCCAAAGACAGCAGACACAAGCAAACCAATACGAATCTTCTCATTTTACGGGATTTTTCTTTCTACAATTATGCACCAAAGGTAAGGGAATATTTGCAGAAGTCTTTCTGTGTTAAATACTTTTTGTAAGTTTAAAGTTAAGTTTATGAGTCAGCCTGTTTGTAAGTTGGCGTGAAGTTCGTAAGTTTGTGACTGTTTCTTGCTTCATATACGGCAGAAACATCGGAAAAAAGTAAAACCCAAACCTATACAACCGTATGAAAATAGAAAAAGCCATCTTTGCCTGCGGGTGCTTCTGGGGCGCACAATATCAGTTCGAGCATGCCAAAGGAGTCGTCCGCTCTACTGTAGGATATATCGGAGGTCATAAAGAGGAACCGACTTATCAGGAAGTAAAAGCACATCTTACCGGACATGCCGAAGCTACTCTGGTGGAGTTTGATGCGGAACAGACCTCTTTCAGCGAACTGTGCAAACTGTTCTTCGAAATACACGACCCGGCACAAACCGACGGACAGGGTCCCGACATCGGCGACCAGTACCGGAGTGAAATATTCTACCTCGACGAAAAGCAGAAGAAAGAAGCAGAAGAGGTGATCCAAATTTTGCGCGACAAAGGGTATGAAGTGAATACCCGTCTGACTCCTGCCACCACATTCTGGGAGGGAGAAGAATATCACCAGCATTACTACGACAAGACAGGCGGAGAACCTTATTGCCACATCCGGATAAAGAAATTCTGATTCGGGGAAAACGTTTTTTCCTGTCCGACAAAAACAAGTATTGATTTCAGACATTTGCTAAAACCGACGACGTTGTATTTACAATCGACGACGCCGGATATAAAATCAGCGCCGCTGTTTATACAAACAACGGCGCTAACTGATTAATAATATATGTTATGTCTGTGTATGTGTATATAATCAGGCTTTACGGATATAATTTACAATCCATTCACCCACTTCTTTTGTACCATATTTGGCACCGCCTTCCACCTGAATTTCAGGAGTGCGTACGCAAGTATCCAGCGAAGCATCTACAGCCTTACGAATCAGTGCACCTTCTTCCTTGCAGTCGAAATATTCGAACAACATTGCTACCGACAGAATCTGAGCCAGCGGATTGGCAATGTTCAATCCCTTAGCCTGAGGCCATGAACCGTGAATCGGTTCGAATACCGGTGTACTTTCGCCTGTAGAAGCCGAAGGAAGCAAGCCCATAGAACCACTGATGCAAGAACCTTCATCGGTCAGGATGTCGCCGAAAGTATTTTCAGTTACCATGACGTCGAAGAAAGTAGGCTCCTGAATCATACGCATGGCAGCATTGTCTACAAACATATAGTCGGTAGTCACTTCCGGATACTGCGGTGCCATTTCCTGGGCAATCTGACGCCACAGACGAGAAGATGCCAGTACGTTGGCCTTATCGACTACGGTGAGGTGTTTGCGGCGTTTCATGGCATACTCGAATCCGACTTTCAGAATGCGTTCAATCTCCGGACGGGTATACATGTTGGTATCGTAAGCCTTTTCGTTATCCTGATATTTTTCACCGAAATACATACCTCCCGTCAATTCACGGATGCAAAGGAAATCGGCTCCTTCTACCAGTTCGGCACGCAGCGGCGATTTATGCAACAAACACTTAAAGGTCTGTACCGGACGGATGTTTGCAAACAAGCCCAACTTTTTACGCATGGCCAGCAGTCCTTGTTCCGGACGTACTTTTGCAGTAGGATCGTTGTCGAACTTCGGATCACCTACTGCAGAAAACAACACGGCATCGGCACGCTTACATACTTCGTAAGTAGCTTCCGGAAACGGATCGCCTACTTTATCTATGGCATCGGCACCGCACAATGCATATTCATAACTTACTTTATGTCCAAATTTCTCACATACAGCTGTCATGACATCCACACCCTGCACGGAGATTTCCGGTCCGATGCCATCGCCAGCCAATACGGCTATTTTAAATTCCATATATTTTAAGTTTTAAAGTTTGTAAGTTTTTTAGTCAAGTATCAGGTTACGGGCAGACAAGGTTCTCGATATCTTATCTTTTGTTCCCTTGTCAGCTGAAACCTTGTCAACTTTCTTCTATTATATTCAACATTTTAATGGTAGCTTTGATAGCTGCCTCTGTCTGGTCGGCATCCAGTCCGCGTGTACGGAACTCACGCCCTTCGTAACTCCAGGTGATGACCGTATGTACGAATGCATCGGTACGTCCCCCGGGAGGAATAGAAACTGCATAGTTCACCAGCATGGGGAAGGTACGCTTCAATACGCCTTTATAGATTTTACGCAATGCACGCACAAAGGCATCGTATTGTCCGTCGCCTGAAGAACTTTCCTGATACGTCTTGCCATCTATTTCGATGTTCAAGGTAGCCATCGGTTTCAGTCCCTGCGCCAACGTGACAAAGTAGCTCAACAGGCGCACCTTGTTGTTGGCTCCATCGTGCTTCAGTACATCGGAAATGATATACGGCAAATCTTCCTGAGTAACCAGTTCCTTGCGGTCGCCCAACTGGATAATGCGTTCCGTCACCTTACGCATGGCTTCTTCGTCCAGTTCCAGTCCCAGACGTTCCAGATTCTTACGGATATTGGCTTTTCCGGAAGTTTTTCCCAACGCATATTCACGTACACGTCCGAAGCGCTCCGGAAGCAGGTCGTTGCAATACAGATTGTTCTTGTTGTCTCCATCGGCATGTACCCCGGCCACCTGCGTAAACACGCTGTCTCCCACAATCGGTTTATTGGCTGGAATGGTCACTCCCGAGTATGACTCTACCACCCGGCTTACATCATTCAGACGGCTTTCGTCGATGTGTGTAATTGCCTGAAAATGGTCTTTCAGGATGGCCTGTACACTGGCAAGAGGAGCATTTCCAGCACGCTCTCCCAGCCCGTTGATGGTAGTATGAAGACCTTTCACTCCACTCAGCACAGCGGCCAGTACATTGCTCACAGCCAAATCATAGTCGTTGTGTGCGTGGAAATCGAAATGCAAATCCGGATAGCGTTTCTTCATCTTACGCATGAACTCGATGACCTGCAGCGGATTCAGTATACCCAGTGTATCGGGCAACATGAAACGCTTGATACCAATGTCCTGCAATCCGTCTATCAACCCGAATACATAATCCGGCGAGTCTTTTATCCCGTTGCTCCAGTCTTCCAGATACACATTGACCGACATATCACACTGCTGTGCATAACGTACTACTTCACGTATGTCGGCTACATGTTCGGCCAGTGTTTTCTTCAACTGATAAGTACAATGTTTTTCCGAGCCTTTTGTCAGCAGATTGATGACACGGCATCCTGCCTTATGAATCCAGTCGACAGATACTTTTCCGTCGACAAACCCAAGCACTTCTACACGGGACAGCATATTACGAGCAGAGGCCCAGTCACAAATCATCTTCACCGCATTGAACTCTCCTTCCGACACACGGGCCGAAGCCACTTCTACACGGTCGACTTTCAAATCCTCCAGCAACAAGCGGGCTATCATTAATTTTTCACGGGCTACAAACGATACGCCACTGGTCTGTTCTCCATCGCGCAGCGTTGTATCCATGATTTCTATTATCGGTCTTTCCATACAGACATCTACTCGTTTTTATTTGTTTTTTATAGCTTCTGGCGATTCGCCTCGAAAGCTTCTATCTTCTCTTTATTTTCTACAAGGAAATCAATATCGTCCAGTCCGTTCATCAGACAATGCTTTTTGTAAGCATTGATTTCGAAGACTTCCGATTTACCGGTAGCCTTGTTGGTAATGGTCTGTGCCGGAAGGTTGACTTCCACTTCTGTTTTCGGATTGGCATAAATGGAGTCGAACAGTTCTTTCAGGAAAGCTTCGCTCACCACAACAGGAAGTACAAAGTTGTTCAACTCATTGTTTTTGTGAATGTCGGCAAAAAAGCTGGAAACGACGACTCTGAATCCGTATCCGGCAATTGCCCATGCAGCATGTTCACGGCTTGAACCGGAACCGAAGTTCTTTCCGGCAACTAGAATTTGTCCGCTATAAGTAGGGTCGTTCAGCACGAAGTCTTTGTTGAGTGTACCATCCGGATGATAACGCCAGTCGCGGAACAGGTTGTCACCAAAGAATTTCTCTTCTCTTGTGGTTGCTTTCAAGAAGCGTGCAGGAATAATCTGGTCTGTATCTACATTCTCTAAAGGAAGAGGGATACAAGTGCTTGTAAGTATATCGAATTTCTGTTTCATAGTGGTTCTGTATTACATTAATGTTCGCGGATCGGTAATTACTCCAGTTACAGCTGCGGCAGCGGCAGTCAGCGGACTTGCCAGCAAGGTGCGTGCTCCAGGACCCTGACGACCTTCAAAGTTACGGTTGCTGGTAGATACGGAATATTTTCCTGCCGGAATCTTATCGTCGTTCATAGCCAGACAAGCCGAACATCCCGGCTGACGGATGGCAAAGCCCGCTTCTTCCAGCACTTTGTCCAATCCTTCCTGACGAATCTGTTCATCGACCATCCAAGAACCTGGTACGAGCCATGCTACCACATTTTCTGCTTTCTTACGTCCTTTTACAATAGAAGCAAAGGCCCGGAAGTCTTCAATACGTCCGTTGGTACATGCACCAAGGAATACATAATCGATGGGCTTGCCTATCAGCGATTCTCCGGCAGAGAAACCCATGTAATTCAACGACTTTTCGAATGAACCTTTTTCTACGTCGCTCATGCCTTCGGTGGTAGGAATGGAATCGGTAATTGCCATACCCATTCCCGGATTGGTTCCATAGGTAATCATCGGCTGGATATCGGCTGCATCATAGCGTACTTCTTTATCGAATACGGCATCGTCGTCACTCTTCAAGGTTCTCCAGTAAGCTACAGCCTTTTCCCATTCTTCTCCTTTTGGAGCATATTCACGGCCTTTGATGTATTCGAAGGTTACTTCATCGGGGGCAATCATACCACCACGTGCTCCCATCTCGATACTCAGGTTGCAGAGTGTCAGACGACCTTCCATTGTAAGACTGCGGATTGCTTCTCCGGCATATTCTACAAAATAACCGGTTGCTCCGCTGGTTGTCATCTTCGACATCATATACAATGCTACGTCCTTGGCGGTAACTCCTTTACCTAACTGTCCGTCAATGGTAATACGCATTGTCTTCGGACGAGCCTGCAAGATGCACTGTGAAGCCATGACCATTTCTACTTCGCTGGTACCAATACCAAATGCAACGGCTCCCATTGCTCCGTGGGTAGATGTATGCGAATCGCCGCATACGATGGTCATTCCCGGAAGAGTCAATCCGCGTTCCGGTCCTACCACATGGATAATACCGTTTTTCTTGTTCATCATACCGAAATGAGTCAGCCCAAAGTCGGCCGCATTTTTTGCCAAAGTATCAACCTGTGCCTTGGATACCGGATCTTCAATAGGTTTATCCTGATCGTGGGTAGGAGTGTTATGGTCGGGCATACAATAGATACGCTCCGGACGGAAACATTTCAATCCACGGGCACGCATGCCGGCAAAGGCTTGCGGACTGGTCACTTCGTGACAATAAAGACGGTCTATATATAATTGTGTGGGACCTTCTTCTACTTTCTGCACCACATGTGCATCCCATATTTTGTCGAATAATGTATTAGCCATATTCTTTACTTCGTTTAGTTATTTCTTAAATTTGTTGATACAGTCAATATAAGCTTCTACCGACGCTGCGATAATATCTGTGTTTGCTCCAAAACCATAATACATCTGTCCGTCGTATTCTACCTGCATGTGTACTTTACCTACATCATCACTTCCCTTGCTGATGGCCTGGATAGTAAACTCTTTCAATGTCATCTGACGGTTGATAATCTTTTTCACGGCTTTGATAGCGGCATCTACCGGACCGTTTCCTGTAGCAGCTGCTTCAAAATGTTCACCGGAGATATTCAGTCCGAGACTGGCTACAGAACGCACTCCTACTCCACTGGTTACCTGCAGATACTCCAGTTTGATGTGATGGTTGAAGTTGCGGTCTGCTCCGGCCAGTACCATGATATCATCATCGGTAATGTCTTTCTTCTTATCGGCCAGTTTCAGGAAGTCTTCGTATACCTTATCCAGTTTTTCCTGGCTCATTTCTACTCCCAATACATGCAAACGATGTTTCAAAGCAGCTCGTCCGCTACGGGCTGTCAGTACAATGGCATTATCGTCTATACCTACATCTTTCGGATCGATAATTTCGTATGTCTGTACGTTCTTTAAGACTCCATCCTGATGGATACCCGATGAATGAGCAAAGGCATTGCGACCTACGATGGCTTTGTTGGGCTGAACAGGCATGTTCATCAAACTGGATACCATGCGGCTGGTAGGATAGATTTTCTGAGTATTGATATTGGTGTCGATGTTGATATTGTGATGACAGCGTAGAATCATGGCCACTTCTTCAAGTGAGGTGTTTCCGGCACGTTCGCCAATACCGTTGATAGTTACTTCTACCTGGCGTGCACCGTTCAGCACTCCACTGATGGTATTTGCCGTAGCCATACCCAAATCGTTATGACAGTGGGTAGAGATAATAGCCTTATCAATACCGTCAACATGCTCCATCAGGTACTTGATCTTTGCTCCATATTCCTCAGGAAGACAATAACCGGTTGTATCGGGTATATTGACAACGGTAGCTCCTGCCTTGATGACAGCTTCTATCACACGAGCCAGATATTCGTTGTCTGTACGACCTGCATCTTCTGCATAGAACTCTACATCATCTACATAGCGACGTGCGTATTTTACAGCAGCCACTGCACGTTCGATGATTTCTTCACGTGTAGAATTGAATTTATATTTGATATGGGAATCTGATGTACCGATACCTGTATGGATACGTTTGTGCTTGGCGTATTGCAAAGCCTCTGCTGCTACATCAATGTCTTTTTGTACGGCACGGGTCAAAGCACAAATGGTAGGCCATGTTACTGCTTTCGAAATTTCAATTACAGAGTTAAAATCTCCCGGACTTGAGACTGGAAAGCCTGCTTCAATAACATCTACTCCCAATGCTTCAAGCTGCTTGGCTACCTGAATCTTTTCAACCGTATTCAACTGACATCCCGGCACCTGCTCACCATCGCGAAGTGTAGTATCAAAAATAAATAATCTGTCACTCATAGTAAGTTCTATTTTTATAGGGTTATTATCAACTAAAAAAGCCTTTCACACCAAGGAAGTGAGAAAGGCTTTCAATTATTCTTTATAGACATTTATACACGCGACTCACTTCCCATCGGGCAACCCAATAGAATAATAATCAAACCGCATAGCAAAATCTGTATAAACATCATCTTTTTATCTCCTTTTATTTTTAACAGGTGCAAAGGTAAAGAATATTTCGAATAAGCAAAACAATATGTAAGTTTTTTAATGCTATAAACAATAATTTTTAAAACTTAGACAGGGTTTAATATAAAAGTATTACTAAAGAGAAAACTATCAAAATTCTCCGAAAACAGGCAATAATACCTTTTCGAGAAAGATATTATTGCAAATTCAGCCTGTTATCTCCCCTTTAAATAAAACAAAAAGGTATATCGGCCCAATACCGACATACCTTTTTCTTAGTTAAGAAGCAAACTGTACTTTTTCTTATAAACGTAGTTCATAAAGGCACGCTTCTACTTCTGTACTGCTTCCCATATGTTTTCCCATGTCATCCGAAAGCTTGACGCACTCACGCCACTCCTGGTTGCTGTTCATTTTACAGCGAGAAAGTTTCATCACAATATTGGAGGGCTTGTAGCCTGTATCATTGGTCAAGTTGGTACCAATACCAAACGAACAGCGTATTTTTCCTTTGCAATATTCATACAAACTCAATGCTTTTTCAAAGTCAAGCGCATTACTGAATATAATGGTTTTCGTAGTAGGATCGATACCCAATTCTTTATAACGTGCAATCAACCGATCCACAAACTCATATTCGTTGCCAGAGTCACATCGTACTCCATCAAACAATTTAGCCTGCTTCCTGCTGAAGTTTGTAAGGAAAGAATCTGAAGTGTATGTATCAGACAAAGCTGTACCCAAATCACCATCGTATACATTCACCCAGTTTTCCAATGCCATATAGTTGGCGTGTTTATATCCAAACTGTGCTCCATGAAACATAAACCATTCGTGCGGATGGGTTCCCATAGGCAACATGTCGTATTTCATTGCCAGATAACAGTTGGATGTACCTGTACAGTAATTTGCATGTTCTTTGAGATAGGCTACCACAATATCCTGTACGGCAAAAGAAAAGCGACGGCGTGTTCCAAACTCAGAGAAAGGAAGCTGATTTGTATTGGAAAGTTCTACCTTACCGGATAGCCGTTCTATAATCTCTTTCTTATCGGGAATCCGATTGAAGAACTGATTACGAATCTCGGAAACAATAGCAAGTAAAGGAACTTCATATAAAGTGACTTTATATAAAAAGTCGGTCACTTCCAGATGTAGATGATGCTGTTCATCTAAGTAAACCTCAATCTTGTTTGGATCGAAACGGAAAGAAGAAAGCCACTCCCAATATACCCGGGGAAGAAATCTACAATGTGCCGACATGTATTCGAGTTCCTCATCGGTCAAAGCGACCAAACTCAAATTATAGATTTCACTTTTTAAAGCTTCCAGAAAACCTTCTGTATATTCAGTTTCATCTCGGTCTTTGAAAGAAAATGTCCCTATTGCATAAGGAAATAACTTAATATAAGCATACGAAGTGGTAAACTTATATAAATCGGTATCTAAAATTGTTTTTATAACCATAAAAAACAAATGTATTAATTACTATCCCACTGTCACCTTTATATTGAGTTACAGCTATCGCTACGAAGTTAACTAAAAAATCAGAAAATGCCTATTCCGTTTCGAGAAAAGCATTTCCTTTATTCTGTATCTGATACAAATCCATACACATTTCCGCTAAAATCGGCTACAAACAATGCATTTCCCGAAACAGCAACCGAAGCAAAAGAAGGAGCACCCATTGTGTATCTCCATATCTGTTTTCCAGTCTGTATATCTAATGCATACAAAATACCATCTGAAGCAGTAAAATAAACGTTATTACCTACCTGTACAGGACTGGTTTCCACTGTGCAAGCCGGATATCGGGTATAAGGAGCACTATAAATAAAAGAAGGGGTAGTCTGGAAATTCCACTTTTCCTCTAAGGTGGACTTATCCAAAGCAACAACTCCCCGCTCTGCAGTTCCGAATATAATCAGTTCGTCTGTGATCAAAGGAGAAGAGGTGACGTCAACATTATATCCCAATTCCTTTCGCATCAGAATTTCTCCTGTATGAGCATTCATAATAAAAAAGGAGGACAAAGACGGCACATACAATATTCCATCTTTTAAAACCGGTGAAGCAGAACGGTTGCGTAAACCATCTTTTCTGTTGGTCCACAACAATTGACCAGTCCGAGCGTCATTGGCATACATGGCATCCCAATGGGCACCTCCAACTAATACCCCATCCTCCAATGATAAGGTTACGGTACATCCTTCTCTCGACTTCCAATCTTTATTAATCCAACAGATTTTACCAGAAAGAGCCTCTATTGCACACATTGTCTGCCCAGTACCTGCATATACAATACCATCTGCTGCAATAATCCCTCCATCGAATGAGGGTATAGCTTCTGTTCCCATTTTTTTCTTCCAAATCAAATTACCCGTATTAACATCTACTGCATATAAAGTAGAATGTACATCCTGGGCAAACACCACCTCATCTGTAATAGCAATACTGTTTTTTACAGACCCATCCAGCATATACTTCCAACGAATCTTTCCCGTTTCACCTTCCATAGACATCAGTGCAGCTTTGCCTTGAGCATCTTCATCTACCGATGCCACATAAACATTCCCTTTGTAAACCAATGGAGAGGTCATATAAATATTCGATTTTACATTTTGTACCCATGCCAAGCGCAAGGGAGCGACGGCATTAGCCTCATTTCCTCCTATATGATTAGGAGTCCTGAGTAAATTTGTCCAATCGCAGGATGTCTGTATTCGGGTTGTAGACCGAGTATCATTATAGACAAATGATTCTTCAGTCTTTATAATTTCTCCATTACTTAAATAAGCTTCAGCAACTACAGTCACCAAACGTTTTTTGCAGTTCTCAGGCAATTGAACCAAAGCCGACCAATTGAAATTGGTGTTTTTCTTCATCGATTGAGCCTTTATCCAAACTTGTCCGTTACAACGAATATTATAAGTGACTTTCTGTACAGGAGAAACAGTATGATAGACATTCACAGATAATGGTAATTCACCTTTTTCATTCACTGGGGCTTGTCCATTGGAAATCGAAGCCAGTTCGATGGATCTATTTATAAAGGTATAGCGCAACTCGCTTTGAAAATCACCTTTGCCGTCTACAGAAAAGACTCGGAAAGCAGAAGATGCATGATCAATTCCTCCACATGCCAATGTGGACGTACAAACGCTATAAGCAGAGCGATGCTTATGAATATGGTTAACATGCCAATGTCCATAAATCCAAGCTTTTAAATTATATTTATCCAAATCAATAAATTCATTATCGCTTATTTGATAAAGCATACGTTCATCGGCAGTCAGCAAATCATGATTGAATATATAAACAGCTTTCTCTTTAGAGACATACTTCAAATCATTTTTTAACCATTCATATACATCTTTTTTGGTATAATCAGGTTGATAGTCTCCTCCCAACATAGGAGTCACAATATAATGTGCATTACCGACTTCAAAAGAATAAAAGGTAGGACCATAAATGCTTTCAAATACTTGCTCTCCATAATCTCCCTGTACAAGATCATGATTTCCTATTGCATAAAACATCTGGGTATCCATATTCATAGTGTTCATCATTCCCAAATGGCTTTTTAAACCGGGAATATAACAGATATCTCCTGTATGGATAATAAAAGCAGCCTTTTCATTGGCTGCATAATCCTTCACTTCTTGCACCCATCTTTCCTGTCCTTGAGGTGATCCTATTTCAGTATCGGATATCTGAATAAAACGATGTGAGCCGTCTTTACTTATTCTATTCTGATACGGAATTACTCCAAAATCATATGCAGTTCGTCCTGCTTCAATACGACGATAATAAGCGTTATTAGTTTTATATCCGGAGGGAGTCGTAATAAAAATAAATTTAGCCTTTTCATGCCCTGCTAAATTAAAACTTCCTTCTTGATTTGTCTGAACCACATTTAGTCCATCGGATACGGATACTTTATTCAGCAGTGTTTCACCTGCATCATATTTACCATTATAATTTTCATCTACATATACCTTACCAATATATTGTGCAGACACGTAGAAAGGAAATCCACACAATAGTAAAGTCGTTTTCAATCTTGTTTTCATAGTACATTTCCCCATATTTATAATAAAGGGGCAAGTATACTGATTTTTATTTATAATAGAAGCAAATTTAATATCATATTCACTATCGATAATTAAAATCGTGTCAAGCAGGGAACAAGTCTGCAGAGGCAGAGGATGCATAACATATCTCCCCACGGCCGGATACGCCATGATTCTAACACGCTGAAGATTTCCACAGGTCCTGCACGATTCCGCCAATACAGTATGCCAAGAAGCATGCATCAGACAGGATTTAAGAATAAAGCAGGACGTACTCATGATTTTCCTCTTTACATAAAGGGGAGGATTATCCTTGATATGCAGAATAAAGACATACAGCTGTCAGACATGACAAATGAGGAAGAAGAACGGGGCAGTGCCGGGCCGGAGAAAGGCCAGCTACGGGACAACAGCGGAAAAGGCATCGCCAGAAGGCAAAAAAAATCCCCGACCCTGAAAGGACCGGGGAAACTAAAACGGCGACTACCTACTCTCCCACTTGTACGCAGTACCATCGGCGTGACGAAGCTTAACTTCTCTGTTCGGAATGGGAAGAGGTGGAACCTTCGTGCTATAGTCACCTGAATTTCTTCATATATCAATGACAAGACAAGCAATCAAAGCGCAGCAAAAACACTGAACGTATATATCATCCATGAGTATCAATCCTCGTAAGGAAAGTGAACGGGCAATTAGTAATGCTCGGCTTTGGTGTCTCCACCTTTACACCTGCATCCTATCAACGTCATCGTCTTTGACGACCCTGAGAAATCTAATCTTGTGGCCGGCTTCGTACTTAGATGCTTTCAGCA
>UQPQ01000022.1 GCA_900542985.1 uncultured Bacteroides sp. | reverse complement strand
TTGTGTTCGACTAGTGTTCCGTCGAAATCGATGGCTATGATCATTTTTAGTTTTTTAGTTTTTTAGTTTTTAAGTTAGTTGACGAGGCGTTTGTGTAAGTTTTTTAGTTTTTAAGTTTTTTAGTTTGTTGATGTTCTCATACGCAAACTCAAAAACTAACAAACTCACAAACTTACACTAACGTGTAAAGTGTCATCGCCTGCATGAGTTTGAGGTTTCTGCGGCACATCCAGGGGAAGGTGAGGCTTCGCAGAGGAATCTGGTATTCTTCCACAATCTGATAGAAGAGTGGCCGGCTGAGCAGTTCGGGGTTGTGTGCCAGCAGGAGAAAGGTGTCTTTGCGGAAGGTATAGAAGACGGCTTTCTTGAGCTCGGGCAATGTGCCGGCTTCGGTCTCCGTGAAGATCTGTAGGGGTTGTGACAGTCCTGCCTGACGGAGGTTTTGGAGTGCCTCTTCCTGTGAAAAGTTCCCGTCTGTATAGAGCACAATCTCCCTTTTTCCGGCTTCTTCCTGCAAAGTCTGCATGTCTTCAGGAAGAACGGATTCGGCTTTCCGGCTGATGGATGCAAACTGCTTGCGAAGCTGTGCACGGGTGACCCGTTTCACTGCAGAGAGGGTATAGAACATGTAACGGACGATGTATTTTTCTCCTCTCAGAAACGAGTCGTACAGCTCGTAATAGAAAGCTTTCATCTTCCGCATTTGCGAAAGAAGCTTTCCGGATTCTACAGGAATGAGGTCCGATTGTTCAAATTCCACAAGGGTGGAGGAAATGAATGACATTTTGTACAGATTTCTTTGTAGGTTTGATTTACTTAGTTTAGGTTTGTTAAAAGATAGAAGGATATACCTTTCTCTCCTCCCCAGTGTGTTTAATTTACTGGGAATCAATTCTGTTTTTTCGCAAGTAGAAAATGGGTCCGGGAGTACTTCTGTTTAAGAGGTGCCCCTATTCCGACAGATGATAATTCATAGTTATGTAACTTAAAGGCCTAAATTGTAAATAAAGACTAATATTCAAGGGCTAAAAGTCTACTCTTACACGAGAAATCAAAGAAAAAATGTATATTTGCGCCAGAAAATGACCGCTTGTTCGGCTGTGAGAGCGCACCTCTTAAACAGAGGCGCGCTTTTTTATTGTCAAAATAATTGAATGAGTGGGAAAAATCTTGTGTTTAGCCTTATTTAAGATAAAAACCGCCGTATTTTGGGGAAAATTCCATTTCTTTATAAAAGACTACCGGATTACTTTATCTTCTTCGGAAAGGAGAAAAAGGGAGTCGGTCCGGGAGATTGTGAAACCAAAAACAAAAGGATATGAAGACAAGAGGACAACAAATAAGGGCTTTTTTACTGCTTGCCCTTTTCCCGCTTTTTTCGTGGGCACAGACCTATACGGCATGGTGGAAAGAAGTGGAAACCTTGCAACAGAAGGATTTGCCGAAGTCGGTAATCGGGGTGTTGGACAAGATTTATACCAGGGCGGAGACGGAAAGAAATTTGCCGCAGATGATGAAAGCCTGGCTGATGCGGGCACAATATAGGGGAATGATTGCTCCGGACAGTATTCCGGTGGACCGGAAACAGCTGGAGGACTGGGCGGAGAAGGAAACGGAGCCGCTGGGAAAGGCGGTGCTCTACAGTCTCCTGGGAAGCAGACTGGCGGAACAGGGACGGGAAGAGGATGTGGACAGCGCACTGGTGTATTTCAGACGTTCGTTGGCGCCGAGGGAGGTGCTGAAGGGTGCTTCGGCTGACGACTTTGTACCGATGACACAGACGGGAAAATTGAGTGAACGCTATCTGGGTGACTCGATGTACGACCTGCTGACCAGGGAAGCAATACGTGCCTTGAACGGGGCATGGCGATGGAACCGGATGGAGAAGGTGCAGGAGGAGATTGTACGGATGTATGATGACCTGCTGGCTTTTTACGGGAACGGAAACCGGGAGGGCTTTCTGATTACACAACTGGCGAAGGCGGAATGGCAGGCACAGCGTGGAGTGGCAGGAGAGCGTTTCCGGCTGAGCGGAGAGGAGTATGGCAGTCTGCTGGAGAAATGGAGCCGGGAGTTTGCCGATCTGGAAGTGTGTGCAGAGGTGTATCTGAGACGGGCTTTGCTGTATGAACAGGAAGGGGACTTGCGGAAGGCATACCAGACTGCGGAGAAGGGATGGAAGAGGTATCCCAAGGCTGAAACGGTGAAGGCGCTGAAAGGGGTGATGGAACGGATAGAAACACCGGCGCTGCAGGTGGAGATTCCGTTTGTGTATCCGGAGGAGGAAGCGGAACTGAGGGTGACTTACAAGAATCTGACAGCACTGCGGATGGAGGTGTATCGCCTGAATCTGACTCCGCTGGAAGTAGAGAATAACCGGCAGGACGAGTATAAACGATGGGTTAAGAAGTTTGGAAAGCGGACTGAGGTGCAGCGCTGGCAGCTGAAGCCGACGGAGGATTTCCGGCAGACGGATACGGTGATACGCTGGAGAATGCCGGAGCCGGGGATTTATCTGCTGAAGACAGCGCCTGAAGGGTATGCGGAGAAGGTGGATTATACGGTGTTGCATGTGTCGCCTTATCAGTGTGTGGCTTTGACGGCTGAAAAGAACTGTGATGAGGTGGTAGCAGTGGACAAGCGGACCGGACAGCCGGTGCCGGGCGCGGAACTGGTGATGTATGAGGAGAAGAACGGTACGTATATAGTGAAGAAGACGGACAAGGCGGACGAAAGAGGAAGTGTACGGATAGAAGTGCCGGAGGGCAGGGAGCTATTGTGCAATGTGCGGACTCCGGGGAATGACTTTATGGCCATCGGGTCTCTGTCTTTGTACAGGCATACAGTAGCCTCAGAAAAGGAATGGAGAAGAAGGACATCGCTCTTTACCGACCGTTCGCTGTACCGGCCGGGACAGACGGTACGGGTGTCGGGTGTGGTGTACCGGCAGCGGGGAGACTCGTTGCAGGTGGTTGCCAACGAGACGGATGAAGCGGTGCTGGTACTGCACGGAAAGGAATGGAAGAAAACGGCTGTGCGTACCGATGAATGGGGTACGTTTGCTGCGGAACTGGTGTTGCCGCAACAGGTGCTTCCGGGAGAGGCACTGGTGAAGGCTTTCGGAACTTCGGCTTATATAAAGGTAGAAGAATATAAACGGCCCACTTTTGAGGTGACGTTTACACCGGTGGAAAAGGCGTATACCTGGGGGGACAGTCTGCGCGTGGAAGGACGGGCACTGACTTTTGCGGGGGCGCCGGTGCGGAATGCGGAGGTGGACTTCCGTATGACGCGTGCCATGCGCTGGTTCTGGATGCCCGGCGGACAGGGAGAGGAGATTCAGCACGGAACGGTAAGGACGGATGCCGAAGGACGGTTTGCTGTAGAGGTGTGTCTCACCCGTCCGGAGAGTGAAATGTTCCGGAAAGGATCCTATTTTTATTATGCGTATACGCTGAAGGCGGAGGTGACCGACGGAGCCGGAGAGACTCAGGCGGGACAGATGGTGCTGCCGGTGGGCAGTTGTTCCATCGGACTGCAGATAGAGGGACTGCGCGAAACAATGGTGCGGGAGAAGAAGGAAGAGATGGTCTTCCGGGTACAGAACCTGAACGGAATGCCGGTGGATACGGAGGTGACTTTCCGGGTGTTTGAACGGGGAGAAGACGGAAAGAAAGGAAAGCTGGTGTACGAAGGGAAGCGGAAGGCACAGGAAGCGTTCTCGCCTGCCGCTGTGTGGAACTTGCCCGACGGTATGTACCGGATGGAGGCATCGGCCTGTGATGAAGCCGGAAGAGAAGGGAAGACGGAGCAGGACTTTGTGTGGTGCTCGCTGCATACGGGACGGATGCCGGTAGTGGCAACGGAATGGTTTTACCGGGATGAAAAGGGACCGTGGAGCGAGGAGAATGCGGTGGATCTGTATGTGGGAAGCAGCGAAGACAGTGTGTATCTGTTTGTAGATGTGTATACTGAAGAGGGACGCGTAGAGTCGGAACGGATGAATCTGAGTAACGAGGTGGTGAAACTCTCTTATCCGTACCGGAAGGAGTATGGAGACGGGGTGATAGTGAACATGGCCTTTATGAAGAAAGGGGTATGGCACAGCCGTCAGGAGCGTCTGGTACGTCCCGAACCGGAGAAGCAGCTCCGGATGAAGTGGGAGACTTTCCGCGACCGTCTGACTCCGGGCACAGAGGAGGAATGGCGGATGCAGATTGTGGACAAGGACGGCAAGCCGGTGCGTGCCAATGTGATGGCAGTGCTGTATGATGCTTCGCTGGACAGACTGTACGGACATAGCTGGGGATTCGGACTGTATTTTAACCGGGCAGTGCCGTATGTGTTTACGGGAACGATGTGGAACGGACAGCGTGCGGGAATGTATGTGCCGTTTGCATACCATTATGCAGGTAGTGGACTGAGGCTGGATGAGTGGGGAGACTACAGCAGGTTGTGGAAACCGACGTTTGGCGATTATGAAGAAACGGTTCAGAGTACGGAAGATTGTGTATTGGCAAGGCCGGCGTTTTCGAGAAATGCGGTGGAAGTGAAATATGCGGCACCGAAGAATGCGAAGTTGACGGATGTGGTCTTTGAGGAGGAAATGGTGCCGGTAGGAGGAAATGGAGAGGCAACGGCAGAAGGACCGGATGCTCCGATAGACATGCCGCTGAGAACGAACTTTGCCGAGACGGCTTTTTTCTATCCGCAACTGCGTACGGATTCGGCAGGGGTAGTGAGCATGGTATTTACGTTGCCTGATGCACTGACGACCTGGAAGTGGATGGGATTTGCCCATACAAAAGCCATGGACTACGGACTGATGACGGATACGGTGGTGGCTTCGAAGCCGTTTATGGTGCAGCCTAACTTGCCGCGTTTTGTGCGTGCCGGCGACCGGGCACAGGTGGCGGTATCATTGGTGAATTTGTCGGAAGAAGAGGTGAAAGGGACAGTTCGTCTGCAACTGACCGATCCGATGACGGACAAGGTGGTCTTTTCTGCCAAAAAGAAATTCCGTATGGCAAAGGGAGAAACCGGACAGGTGTATTTCGATTTTGAAGCTAACGGACGCCATGAGGTACTGGTGTGCAAGGTGGTGGCGGAAGCCGGTGCACATACCGACGGCGAGCAGCGGTATCTGCCGGTGCTGACCGACAAGCAGTGGGTAACGGAAACGATTCCGCTGCAACTGGACGGAGCGGATACGCTGGTGATAAAGACGGAGGATTTGTTCAACGGACAGAGTGAGACAGCTGCCGACAGAAGACTGACGGTGGAGATGACAGCCAATCCGGACTGGTATGTGGTACAGGCTTTGCCGGCATTGGGGAATCCGGCTTCGGAGGATGCCATTGCCTGGGCTTCGGCGTACTATGCACAGAGTCTGGCTGCGCATCTTGTGGATTTGAATCCGCGTATCGAAGAGGTATGGAAGGTTTGGGAAGCTGCGGGGACACTGGACGAGCATACACAGAGTCCGCTGGAAAAGAATGCAGACTTGAAAGGACTGCTGGAGGAGGAAATGCCCTGGCTGGCAGAAGCGATGAAGGAAACGGAACAACGGAGACAGATAGTCCGGCTGTTCGACCGGAACATCCGGGAACAGGAATTGCGGACGGCAGTGGAAAAACTGAAGGGCTTGCAGCGAGAAGACGGTTCGTGGAGCTGGTACCGCGGCATGGAAGGGAATCTGTATGTGACGACACAGATTGCCGAACTGTTGAGCCGGCTGTATGCGCTGACCGGAAAACTGGAACAGGGAGTGGAACCGATGTATGTGCGGGCCATGAATTACCTGAAGGCAGAGGTGGAGAAAGAGTATGAGGAGCTTCGGAAAATGGAGAAGGAAGGAAAAGGGAAGGCTGTTCCCCGTACGGAGACAGTACGCTGGCTGTATATGCAGGCTTTGTGCCCGGATAAAGTGAGTCTGCCGGAGCAGAAGAAAGTGGACTGGATACTGGACCGGGTGGAAGAGCAGAAGGTGTATGGCATTTATGAAAAAGCGATGCATGCGATAGTGATGCAGGCTTGCGGCAGAACCCGGAAGGCGGCAGAGCTGATGCAGTCTGTAAAAGAGTATACGGTGTACAGCAAGGAGATGGGGCGTTACTTTGACACACCGAAGGCGGCCTATTCGTGGAGCAGTTATCGGATTCCTACCCAGACGGCTGCCCTGGAAGCGATTCATCGGCTGGCTCCGGACGAACGGATGGAGGGAGAGATGAAGCGATGGCTGCTGAAGCAGAAGCAGGTACAGGCATGGGAGACTCCGATTGCTACGGCGGATGCGGTGTATGCGTTCTTGTGTGGCGGAGAGTACCGGATGGAGGAAGCCGGACAGATGAAGGCGACCGTGGGCAAGACGATATGGGAAACCCCACAGGATGCTTTAGGCTATGTGCGCCGGAGCTGGGAAGGCAAGGAGACCAAGGTGGACCGTGTGATAGTGGAAAAGACCGGAAAGGGCATAGGCTGGGGAGCCGTGTATGCACAATATACGGAACAGATGGACCGGCTGAAGGCAGATGAGGGGCACGGACTGTATGTAGACCGGGAGTACCGGAAAGAGGGAAAACCGACAGACGGACAGACGGTGCTGAAACCGGGAGACAAGCTGACGGTGAGACTGACGGTGCGTGCCGACCGCGACATGGACTTTGTACGGGTGAAGGATGAACGGGCTGCCTGCATGGAGCCGGTGGAACAGTTGTCGGGATATTGCCGCATCGGTGGTACGGGATGCTACCGGGTGAGCCGTGACGCATCGACCGAGTTTTTTATCGACCGGATGAGAAAAGGTACTTACGTGCTGGAGTATGACGTATATATCGACCGTAGCGGTACGTACAGGGCAGGTATGGCTTCGGTACAGTCGGTTTATGCACCGGAGTTTGCCGCGCATACGGAAACAGAGAAACTGACTGTAACTTTTTGCGGTGATTGATTTTCTCTTTATCTTTGACTGATGGTTCGAAGAACTTTTGCATAGATTAATTTTACCTGATAGAGAGTATGTGCTTATGGTTATAGTTAAATTTAGGGTGGATTTGTAATATGAAATTGACCGGAAGTTTGGATTACTCGGATGAACAGTTATACCGCTTTATAAAAGAAGGAGACCATCGTGCTTTTACTCAGGTATATTATAAATATTACCGTTTGCTGTATGCCTTGTCTTATCGGTATTTGATGGATAAGGACAAAGCAGAGGATGCGATACAATATGTTTTCGTGCGTTTGTGGGAGTATCGTTCGGACTTGAATGTGGACATAAGTCTGAAGAATTTTCTGTTTACAATGACAAAGAATTATGTACTCAATGTGATAAGGAACGAAACTTCTGCACTTGAAAAAAATTACGAAATTGCTCAGGGGATGTCCGAATACGAGGATGATCTGATTGTAAAGATGGAGAAGAGGGAGAGAATGGACTTGGTTTACAAGGCTATAGAAAAACTTCCCGAACAAAAGAAGACCATCTGTCTGCTGAAGCTGAAGGAGGAAATGAGTAACTCCGAGATAGCGGAACGCATGAATTTGTCTGTCAATACGGTGAAAACGCATTATTCGGAATCGTTGAAATTCCTCAGATTGTGTTTGAAGGAATTGTTAATAATTGTCATTGCTATAGTCCTTATTGGCAAGATAGGTGTCTAACTCAAAAAGACAAATAGGAAAACAATGGATAGACCGGATGAAAAAACAATAGAAAAGGTGCTCGTCGGACTTGCAACTCAGGAGGAGGCGAGGCTGGTAGCAAGATGGCTGGCTACGGAAGAAGGTTCGGAGTACTTTTCGGAACATTTTTATAAAGAGTGTGAACACTTCTCGCAGGAGGATGCGGAACTTCTGGTGAATCATGAAATACCCGGGGATAAAATGTGGGAGGTGATATGCAACAGAATCCGAAGAAGAAAGATAAAACGATATGTAGGAAGGGTGGCTGCGGTATTGCTGCCACTGGTGCTGGTGATAGGTCTGTATTTCCGTCTGGACTCCCGGGTGAACCTGTTTGGTACCGGTCCGCTGGAAGAACTATATGTACCGAAGGGAGAACGGATTCAGATGGCTTTTCAGGATGGTACCCGTATGTATATCAACTCGGATTCGCATCTGAAGTATCCTGTGCAGTTCGGACTCGGAGACCGCGAAGTGGAATTTGAAGGAGAGGCTTACTTTAAAGTGGCCAAAAACGAGAAACGTCCGTTTATCGTAAAACTGGGAGATACGAAAGTGAAAGTGCTGGGTACATCGTTTAATGTCAATGCTTATTCTGAAAACGAACAGATCACTGTGGAACTGGATGAAGGAAAGATTGACATGGTACTTGCAAAGGGAGATGAGGTGAGGCTGCATCCGGGAGAAAGTTTTGTGTACGACAAGGCTACCTGCATGTATCGGATAAACAAGGTAGAGAATGTAGGTAATTCGTCGGTGTGGAAGGATAATATCTTATCTTTCAAGGACGAACGGATAGAAGATGTGATGGTGAAGCTGGAACGCTGGTTTGATGTGGAATTTGTAGTGGACACAAATCTGGCTGATAACATACTGATTACATTGTCTTCCCAAAACGCTACTCTGGAAAGTGTCTTGTCTGAACTGGAGATGATATCTCCTTTGACTTTCCGGTATGAGAAAAAGGAAAAAAAGGTATATGTAGAGGAGTTGGACTGATCTGGATGGTTTGAACTGACTGATCTGACAGAATAAGGAAACGGCTGCTTCGGAAGAGGCAGCCGTTTCTTTGTATGGATATCTCTGGCCTGATAAAAAGCGGATTGCAAAAAAAATGAGAAAAAAAATGAATTTTTCCTCACCCGTTTGTTTCATCTATGTGTCAATTGATAAAAACCGTTGAATTTATACAGAAAAACAAAATACTATTAAAACATAAACTATCTAATTTATGAAACGCAGATATCTATTTGCTTTTGCTTTCTTTATGGCATCGGGGTTGGCATCCTACGGCCAAAAAGTATCCTTAGAGATGAAAAATGTCAAACTTGAGAAAGTTTTTGATGTCATCACAGAACAAACAGGTCTGAGTGTAGCATACAGTCGTCCGACGGTAGATCCGGAAAAGAAGGTCACTGTAACTGCCAAGAACGAAGAATTGGCCGAAGTGCTGAAACGTTTGTTTGCCGGTTCGAATGTAACTTTTGAAATAGGCAAGGAAAAAGTTTATTTACGTCAGCAAGCGCAGGCTAAATCGTCTAAACCCCGGAACATTTCCGGTACAGTAGTTGATGCCAACGGAGAGCCGATTATCGGTGCAAGTATCCTGGTCAACGGAACAACCAACGGTACAATTACGGATTTTGACGGAAAGTTTTCTCTGGAAAATGTGCCGGAGGATGCAACACTGAATGTGTCGTACATCGGATATAAAACGATGACTTTGGCGGCTATGGATCCTAAGTTGTCGCAACTTGTACTGAAAGAAGATACGGAAGTGCTGGAAGAAGTCGTGGTGACTGCTTTGGGTATCAAACGTTCGGAAAAAGCTCTTTCTTATAACGTACAGCAGGTAAACGCCGATGATGTGACATCCAACAAGGATGTGAACTTTGTGAACTCGTTGAGTGGTAAAGTAGCGGGAGTAAACATTAATGCTTCTTCTTCGGGTGTGGGAGGTATCTCGAAGGTAGTGATGCGTGGTACCAAATCAATCATGCAGTCTTCTAATGCCTTGTATGTAATTGACGGTGTTCCGATGTTTTCTGCCAACAATAAAGGAGGTACTGAGTTTGACTCGAAAGGTGCTACTGAACCGATTGCAGATATTAACCCGGAAGATATCGAATCGATGTCGGTGCTGACCGGTGCGGCTGCAGCTGCATTGTACGGTTCGGATGCGGCAAACGGAGCCATTGTAATTACCACAAAGAAAGGTAAGGAAGGACGTGTACGGATTACCGTAAACAGCAATACCGAATTTTCGAATGTATTTGTGGCACCCAGCTTCCAGAACCGTTATGGTACGGGAAGTTCATGGTCTTCTGCCGACATTACACGCAGCTGGGGAAAGGCTCTGAATGAGTATAATTACTATGGTTATGACCCTGTAAGTGATTATTTCCAGACAGGTATAACCGGTACGGAAAGTATTTCTCTTTCTACCGGTACGGATAAGAACCAGACTTATGCTTCGGCATCGGCTGTAAACTCTAAGGGTATTGTTCCCAATAACAAATACAACCGATACAATTTTACTTTCCGTAATACGACTTCTTTCCTGGATGACAAGATGACCTTGGATGTGTCTGCAAGTTATATCATGCAGGGAGACCAGAACATGGTAAACCAGGGTGTCTATAATAACCCGATTGTAGGAGCTTATCTGTTTCCTCGCGGAAATGACTGGGAAGACATCAAAATGTATGAACGCTATGATCCGGTGCGTAAGCTGAACACACAATACTGGCCGGTAGGTGATGCGGGTATGGTGATGCAGAACCCTTACTGGGTAAACTACCGTCAGCTTCGTAATAACCGGAAAGACAGATATATGTTTAATGCCAGCCTGAACTATAAGATTCTGGACTGGTTGAGCGTGAGCGGACGTGTTCGTCTGGATAATTCGAACAACAAGTATACAGAGAAATTCTATGCGGGTACAAATACGCAGATGACTGAATTGTCTACCCGTGGTCTGTATGCTATAGAAAAGAGTGCAGACCGTCAGCTGTATGCAGACTTCCTGGTAAACATCAATAAGAATTTTGGTGAAAAATGGTCTTTCCAGGCCAACCTCGGTGGATCGTTTACTGACATGAGATATGAATTCCTGAAAAACAGAGGTCCTATTGCCGACGAAAACTTTGAAGGAGAAAAACCGGGACTGTCCAACGGATTCTACGTGCAGAACCTGAGTGTCAGAAAAACAATGAAAATTGAAGATGGATGGAGAGAGCAGACTCAGTCTTTGTTTGCTTCGGCCGAACTTGGATATAAGAGTACTTATTATCTGACACTGACCGGACGTAACGACTGGCCTTCTCAGCTGGCCGGGCCTAACTCTAAAAGCAAATCGTTCTTCTATCCTTCGGTGGGTGCTTCTGTCGTACTGTCGGAACTGATGCCTAATGTAAACAAGGATTATCTGTCGTACATGAAAGTGAGAGCTTCGTTTGCTTCGGTAGGTACTGCTTTTGAGAGATATATTGCAAACCCTCGTTATGAATGGAACGAAAGTACCGGACAGTGGAGTAACACTACACAGTATCCGTTGTATAACCTGAAGCCTGAACGTACAGAGTCTTGGGAAGTGGGACTCAGCATGCGTTTCCTGAAAGACTTTAACCTGGATTTGACTTACTATCATACGGTGACAAAAAACCAGACTTTTAATCCGGAGCTTGGTGTTTCCGGCTATTCGAAACTGTATATCCAGACAGGTGCCGTACGTAACCAGGGTGTGGAATTGGCCTTGGGTTATGAGAAAACATGGAAAGACTTTACTTGGAACAGTAACTATACATTCTCTGCAAACCAGAACAAAATTCTGACACTGGCCGATAATGTAATAAATCCGGCTACAGGTGAATCTTTCTCTATCAGCACATTGAACATGGGGGGGCTGGCTTCTACACGCTTCCTGCTGAAAGAAGGCGGATCGATGGGAGATGTATATTCGAATATGGACTTGCGCCGCGACGACAAGGGTAACATCTATATCGGAGAAAACGGACGTCCGGTGACTGAGAAAATTGCCAGCTCGGATGATTACATAAAATTGGGTAGTGTGTTGCCGAAAGCAAATATGGCATGGCGCAACAGCTTCTCATGGAAGAACTTTAATTTCGGATTTATGGTTTCGGCTCGTCTGGGAGGTGTCGTATTCTCTCGTACTCAGGCTATTCTGGACGACTTCGGAGTATCTGAAAGTACTGCTGAAGCACGTGATTTGGGTTACGTTCTGGTAAATGGAAACGACCGTGTTACTCCGGAAAACTGGTATCGTACAATCGGTAGTGGAGATGCTGTGGCACAGTATTATACTTATTCGGCAACCAATGTACGCCTGCAGGAAGCTTCTATCGGCTATACATTCCCTCGCAAGATGCTGGGAGATGTATGCGACCTGACTGTGTCTCTGGTGGGACGTAACTTGTGGATGATTTACTGCAAGGCTCCATTTGACCCGGAAAGCGTTGCGTCTACTGATAATTTCTATCAGGGAATCGATTATTTTATGATGCCTTCTACTCGTAATGTGGGATGTAGTGTAACCTTAAAATTTTAAAAACTCATGAAACGTATAATGAATAAAATATTAGTAGGAACTCTGGCTGTGGCTTGTGTCTCTTGTACAGGCAACTATCTTGAAATCAATTCTAATCCTTGCCAGCCTGGTGATTTGACACCGGATGGATACGGACTGAGTTCTGCGATGAGTAATATAGCCGGTTGTGTGATTTCTCCTGATGTGAATACGGCTCAGTTTACAGACTGTCTGCTCGGTGGACCGATGGGAGGATATTATGCAGATTCGAAAGCAAGCGGATGGGATAATACCATTTCCAATTATAATCCTACCGATAACTGGACGAATGTTTTTATGAAATCGGACAGAATTATTCCTGTGCTGTATACAAATCTGACAGTGGTGGAGAAATTGTGTGAAGAATCGGGTGACAATATTCCTCTGATGATTGCCAATATCATCAAGGTTGCTGCCATGAGCCGTGTGACCGATACGTATGGTCCTATCCCTTACTCTCAGATTGGTAAGGACGGAAAGGTAGAAACACCTTATGATTCGCAAGAAAAAGTATACGATAAGTTTTTTGAGGAACTGACTCAGGCAGTGAACATGCTGAATGCCAAGCTGGTGGATAATCCGGAATATCAGTTGCCGTCTTCTGCGGATTATGTATTCAAGGGAGATATCAAAAAATGGATCCGTTTTGCAAACTCATTGAAAATGAGACTTGCAATGCGTATTGTATATGCAGATAAAGCGAAAGCTGAGGCAATGTTCGTGGAAGCGATGAATCCGGAAAACGGCGGATATATGGAAGAAAATGATCACAATGCACAGTGGAACTACTTTATGAGTGGCTCGAATCCTATTTATGTGGCTTCCCGCTATAACTCGGCAGAGGGTAGTATGACAGGTGGTGACAGCCATGCTGCAGCGGATATTATATGCTATATGAACGGATATCAGGATAATCGCCGTGAAAAGTATTTTGTGAAATCGGAATTCGGATGGCCTGAATATGTGGGTATTCGCAGAGGAATAGAATTGAGTACACTTGGAAAAAATGCCCGCAAGTATTCGGGTATAAACGTAGCGGAAACAGATCCTGTAATCTGGATGAATGCTTCTGAGGTTTATTTCCTGAGAGCGGAGGCACTGGCTGTACAGGGATTCACCAATCCGTATGAGAAATCTACTGCAAAATCTCTTTATGAAACAGGTATTACCAAGTCGTTTGAACAATGGAACGCTGAAATTGGAAGTTATCTGGAATGCGATATGCAGCCGGAAAAATACAATGACCCTGAAGGCGCAAACTCATACTCGGGTACTCTTTCCAATATAACGGTAAGATGGAACGACGGAGTTTCTCTGGATGAAAAACAGGAACGTATCATTGTACAGAAATGGATTGCGAACTGGACACTTGGAAATGAAGCATGGGCTGACTACCGCCGTACCGGTTACCCGAAACTGATTCCTGCTACTTCTGCCGGAAACAAGAGTGGAGGTCGGGTAGACTCTGAACGTGGTGCACGCCGTATGCCTTATCCGTCTGACGAATATGTGAGCAATAAGAACAATGTGCAGGAGGCTGTCTCTAAATATCTGTCTGGAACTGACGATATGAGCACTTGTGTGTGGTGGGATTGTAAACCTGGAATTTAATATTATATGAATAAAAAAGATTTTGATATGAACTCTATTTCAAAACTGATGGTAGGTGCTGTGTGGGCTGTTGGAGCTTTGTGCACTGCTTGTAGTGACTGGACAGATACTGAAGCATTTACTGTAAACGAAACAAATATACAAGAGCAGAATCCGGATTTGTATGCGCGCTATCTGGCTAATTTGCGTGAATATAGAACTACCAGTCATAAGTGGGTGTATGCCTGGTTTGACAACAGTGAGAAAAAGCCTTATTCAAGAGCTCATCATCTGACTGATATTCCAGACAGCATTGATGTGGTATCATTGATGTATCCGGACAAACTGGTGAAGTCGGAAATGCAGGAAATCAATCAGATTCGTGATGAAAAAGGCATGAAAGTGATTTATGATGTTGATTTTGACCAGTTGAAGACCATATATAACAACATGGTAAACGAGGCTCCGGAAAATGAACCGGTAGCGATGGAATTCCGACAGTTCCTGACAGATACGCTGGCGTATTCTCTTTCTCTGGCAAACAAATATCAGTATGATGGTATTTGCATCAAGTATAAAGGAAGATTGCCTATTTATATGACCGAAGAAGAGAAGAAAGAGTATAAGGAAAATGAGAACAACTTTATCAATATGGTAAACGACTGGAAAGAACGTAATCCGGAAAAGATGTTGCTTTTCCTGGGAAATCCGGAAAATCTGTATGAAGGTGTTTTCATCCTTGACAAGTGTAATACAATATTCGTTTCCGGAGAGACAGCTACAAGCGGAAGTGAGTTGTCGTATATCCTGGCTCAAAGTTATCTGTTGGAATATGGACAAAAATATGGAGCGGTAGCGGATGTGAAGAATACAAATCTGACTATGCAGGCGTTTGGACAATGGGCTGTACAGCAGCACTTCGAAAACCAGCTTGACGCGGTGGGAGTCTATAACGTAGCATCGGATTATTATTCTTCCGGATATAATTACAAAAACGTGAGAGAAATGATTTCTATTTTAAATCCATCTGTTAAATAAAGTCTAAAAAATAATGAATATGAAATTTATACATACTGCTGTATTGTGTACAGCTTTATTGGGAACAGGCCTTTTGGCTGGTTGCCAGGATGATATAGAAAATTACGACAACTGTGTCTATTTGGGCGAAACAGATAAAGTAGAAATGGTGCTGGTCGATGTGGAAGCAGGTGAAGCTGAAAAAGAAGGAGAGGTAAAGACTTATCTTACCAAACCTCATTCTACTGATGTGTGTGTAACATACGGAGTGGATGCAAGTCTGGTAAACCGATATAACTCACTGAACAACGACAATGCAGAACTGCTGCCTGCCGGCTTTTATAAGATTGATGATCTGACGGTAAGAATCAAAGCTGGTGAGGTGACAGCTTCGGGACTTGCGATTGATTTTGTAAAACTGGATCAACTTGACTTTACAAAGACTTATGTCCTTCCTCTTGCTATCGTTTCGTCGGATGTGAATATATTGGATAGCCAGCGTGCGGTTTATTATGTGATTAAAAAGGCTGCACTTGTAAACTGGGCTGCCAACCTGCGCAATAATAATGTGTATGTAGACTGGAAAAATCCTTCGGTAGTTCAAAACTTGCATACACTGACTGCGGAAGCCTTGATTAAGGTGGATGCTTTTGCAAATGATAGAGACTCCAAAATTACGACTATTATGGGTATTGAAGACCATTTCCTGATTCGACTTGGAGACAATGCAATACCAAGCAATCAGTTGCAGATTGCAGCAGATGGCAGAGACAATGTTACTGCTTCGGACTGGACTGTAAGAGCAGGGGTATGGAATCATCTGGCGGTAACTTTTAATGGTGATACCAAGACTATACAGGTGTACATTAATGGACGTAAAAAGAGTGAGCAAGTGTTCAAAGAATTTGCCGGACCGGTAAACTGGGGAGTTCAGCATTCGGATGAATCGGATGGAAAGCCTCGCTGTTTCTGGATTGGTTATTCTTATAACGACCAGCGTTATCTGGACGGTTCGATAGCTGAATGCCGTATCTGGAACCGGGTGTTGACAGAAGAGGAAATCGGAGCTGCAAACCATTTCTATCGTATTTCTCCGGATTCTGAAGGATTGGTATCTTATTGGAAATTTAATGATGGAATGGGAGATACCGTGAAGGATTATACAACCAATGGCAATAATGCCACAGCTTCGGAAAGCCTGGTATGGAACTATGTAGAGCTTCCGGAATAATTAGTGTAATGACTCTTAAAAATATGACTATATGAAAAAACATAATTTATATAAAACCGGTTTGACTGCCATCCTGTTTGCTCTATACGGAGGCTTGTTTACAGCGTGCAGTGAAACGGAATTTGATGCAAAATATATTGATGAAAGTCAGTTTGAAGTATCGTCTGACCAGATGGGCTATTTGGCTGATATAGATGGTAGAACAGAGTTTTCATCATTTGAAATACAGGCTGGTACTAGCAAGGATGTCACTTTGTTGCTGAAGGCTACGAAGCCCTCTTCTTCTGTTTCGGAAGTGACCTTGACTTATGATGAAGAAGTACTGAAACGCTATAATGAGGAAACAGAAAACGACTTTACTGCATTTCCTTCCGGTAATGTCCTTTTAAGTGCCGGAGGCGCCATGACATTGCCTGAAAATACTCAAGTATCTGAAGGACTGAAGGTAAGTTTTACTACTACCGAGGAGATGGAAGCCGGTAAGACTTATGTAATTCCCTTGCAGGCTAAAGTCACACAAGGATCGCTGAAGTTTTCTGAGAAAAGCAGCTCTTACCTGATCTTTGTCAAGCTTCTGGAGAATTTAGGAGACAATTTCAAGGGAGAAAATGCAGTGAAACTTTTCAGTGTTATTGAAACAAATGAAACAAACCCGCTGAATCATCTGTGTTTTACATTGAAGGATTCCAAGAAATATCTTTTTGACTATGTGGTATTATTCTGCGATAATATCGTACTTGACCAGGAAACCGGAACTGTGCATGCTTTGCATAATGACAATATCGTGAAGATATTGAATAACAAGGATAAATATCTGAAACCTCTGCAAGATCGTGGTATGAAGATTATTCTTGGTATTATGGCCGACCATACACATGCAAGTATAGCTAATCTTAAACCTGAAACTGCACAGGTTTTTGCACGTTACATGAAAACAGTGTGTGATACTTATGGACTGGATGGCTTTTTCTACGATGATGAATATGATAATCCGCAAGTTCCTACTCCTCCCGGATTCTGGGCTACTAAATCGCCTGAATATGCTGCCCGGCTTATGTATGAGATGAAGAGAATAATGCCCGATAAAATCAATATCGCTTATATATTGGGAAATCTGAGAGATATGTCTTCTGAAGGTTGTGTAATCGATGGCAACGCCGTGAAAGACTATGTGGATTATGTGATGTGTGACTATAATGACCGTAATATTGAGATTGCTCCGATTTATCCGGGTATAGACAAGACAAGATGGGGTATGTATTCACAGGAATTCAACCGTGGATTCTGGGCTAAAGATGAGTATCTGCAGGAAATTAAAGATGAGCAATATGCGCACTTTATTTTTGCAATGGATCCTTTTAGAAGCTCATTTAATACACCTATAGGAAGCAATATCTATCAGACCCAACAAGATGCGCTGCAGAAAATCGGACAGATCCTTTATGGTGAGGATGTGGTGTATGACGGAAAACCTTATCCGAAAGACTTTTAATAGAGGGAATCTTATTTTTGGAATCAGTTGATAATTAATATACGAATTATGAAAATAGTACATTTATATATGGGCCTGATGCTTTTTGCATCGTGTGCTTTGTACGCTTGTAGTGAGGATGAAACTCCTACTTATCCTGAAGAGAACGATGAATTGGTAGAAGTTCCGGGAGGCAAAGCTGAAATTAGTGTCAATACGGAAAAACTGGAAATAATTAAAGAGCAGGCAAAGACTATTGAAATTACAGAAGGAGCAGGAGATTATCGTATCTCTGTACTGGATTCGGATATTGCCGAAGCTTCTTTGGAAGGTAATGTGATAACCGTAACCGGAGTGGCACAGGGAAAAACGGAAATATTGATTTCCGATAAAGACGGAGGATACAAGAATGTGAAGATTGACGTATATCTTACAGATAACCTTGTTCCTGAAAAGAGTGAACTGAATATTTCTCTTCCGTTTGGTAAACCGTCTTCTATGTCTTTGAATATAACAGAAGGAAATGGAGGATATACTGCTGTTTCGTCTAATGAGAGTATCATTATGGTAAAAATAGATGAAGCATCTCCGAATACTGTCGTTGTGAATGCTGTGGCAGAAGGAGAGGCTGAGATAACAATTACAGACTCGCATGGCTTGTCTGTAAAGGTAAGTGTGGTGGTTACAATCAGCGATTCTCCGTATACGGATGAGGAACTGGAAGCAATTAAGGCTCAGACAGATATAAAATATATATTCTCGCAACCGGGATCGGCTGAAGAAAACTTTATGGAATTAATCAAGCCGAGTACGAGTATAATGTATGCTTGTAACTCTGAGATTATGTATTATGGAAAAGCTGGTGTAGTACATACAGGTGTTTATTTTAGAGGAAGTACCAAAACTGCTCTTACCATCGGTTTTGAAACGAAAAACGATTTTGTGGTAGGTCAGGAAACTACCGGATATCTGCATGTCAGAAGAAACTTTACATATCAGTTTAACGAGAATACAACGACATGTACCTTCAAGGTAATTCAGAAACAGAATGGAAAAGTATGGGCTATATATTATACTGAAATAGATGGAAACGTTTATAAAGGATATATGATATTTGCAGCTAACTGACCTATTTTTACAGAAGGAGTCTTCTAAGCTAAATATTAGAAACCTATAGAGGGGACCGGCATATATTCCAATATTTTTATTGGGTATATGCCGGTTTTTTGTTTTTCTTGTTGGTGGTGAAGTAGTGGTGTTTTAAAAAAACTGAATATGTCATCATTCTGTCGGACTTTGATTATATCTTATATTTTTATATTATCTTTGGCGAAAATAATAGAAAACGAAATTGATGAAACGTATTTTATTCTTATTGATGATATGGAGTGCTGTGGCCCTGGCAGGGAAGGCACAACCTAAGATAACTTTTGACCGTGAACAGCAGGATTTGGGTTACGTATTGTGGCGAAATCCGGTAACGGTGACCTATGCTTTTACCAACACGGGAGACAAACCGCTGGTGATTTCGAACGTGACGACTTCGTGCGGATGTACAAAGGCTACATGGACGGAAGAGCCGATTCCGGCAGGAGGAAAAGGTACGGTAACGGCTGTGTTTGATGCAGAGGCGATAGGACGTTTCTATAAGGAAGTGGGAGTGTACTGCAATGCTTCGCCGATGCCTTTGTATCTGGAATTCAACGGAGAAGTAACTGCCGATCCGAAAAACTTTACCTTTACCCATCCGATTGCTTTCGGAGCCATCCGTCTGGATAAGGAAGAGATAGAGTTTGATGATGTGAACCGGGGTGACAAGCCGGTGTTTGAAATTCTGGTGGCCAATACATCGAACAAACCATATACTCCGGTATTGATGCATTTGCCTCCGTACCTGAGTGTGAAGTCGACTCCGGAGGTGATAGGACGTAACAAGAGTGGAAAGATAGAGGTGACGCTGGATACGGAAAAACTGCCGGCATTGGGTATTACCCGTGCATCGGTGTACTTGTCGCGCTTCCTGGGTGACAAGGTAGGTAGTGAAAATGAGATTCCGGTATCGGTTGTATTGTTGCCCGACTTCTCTTCAATGAGCGAGTACGAAAAACAGAATCCACCGGTTATTTCACTTTCTACACAAAAACTGGAATATCTGAATCTGAAGCCGACTCAGAAGAAGTCGCAGACGGTTGTGATTACAAATACTGGAAAGACTGACCTGGTAATCAAGGATATGCAGGTGTTCAGTATGGCTTTGTCGGTGAATTTGAAGAAGCGTGTGCTGAAACCGGGTGAGTCGACCAAGATGAAAGTGACTGTATTAGCCAAGAACCTGTCACGTGTGAGAGGTACACAGCGTATTCTGATGATTACAAATGACCCGCAGCATCCGAAGATAACCGTGAGGGTGAAGGCGAGTTTGAGATAGTTGGTGAGGTATCAGATGACAAGGGGACGAGGGGACAAGGTCTTGTCAACTTGTTATCTGATACCTTGTTTCCTAAAAAAAGCCTTGTTAACTAAAAATAAAAACAAAAAGCTATGGACCATCCGGAAAACAGTGAAGAATACAAAGGACTGACCGTGAATAAAGGCATAGAACAGCCTGCAACGGTAAATCCTTATCTGAAGAACAGAAAGCGTCCGCAAAGACGGCAGTTTTCTGCAGGAGAATATGTAGAAGGTATTCTGAAAGGAAATGTCACGATATTGAGTCAGGCCGTTACGCTGGTGGAGAGTTTGCGTCCCGAGCATCAGGCACTGGCGCAGGAGGTGATTGAAAAATGTCTTCCGTATTCAGGAAATTCGGTACGAGTGGGAATCAGTGGAGTACCAGGAGCCGGAAAAAGTACATCGATTGATGTCTTCGGACTGCATGTACTGAAAAAAGGCGGGAAACTGGCTGTGCTGGCTATCGACCCTAGTAGTGAACGTTCGAAAGGTAGTATTCTGGGTGACAAGACCCGTATGGAAAAGTTGTCGGTTCATCCGGATGCGTTTATCCGCCCCAGTCCTTCGGCCGGATCGCTGGGAGGTGTGGCGAGAAAAACCCGTGAAACGATTATTCTTTGTGAAGCTGCCGGTTACGACAAGATTTTTGTAGAAACTGTAGGAGTGGGACAGAGTGAGACGGCTGTACACTCGATGGTGGACTTCTTCCTGCTGATTCAACTGGCAGGTACCGGAGATGAACTGCAGGGAATAAAGCGTGGTATTATGGAGATGGCAGACGGAATTGTTATCAACAAGGCAGACGGGAATAACATTGAAAAGGCTAAGTTGGCTGCGGCTCATTTCCGTAACGCACTGCATCTGTTTCCGGCACCCGAGTCGGGATGGACACCGCAGGTGATGACGTATTCCGGATTCTACAACATTGGCGTAGAGGAAATCTGGGACATGGTGTACAAGTATTTCGACTTTGTGAAGGCCAATGGATATTTTGAACACCGTCGTAACGAACAGGCTAAGTATTGGATGTATGAAACCATCAACGAACATCTGCGCGACAGTTTCTATCAGAATGAGAAAATAGCAGCTATGCTGGCCGGACAGGAACAGGAAGTACTGAACGGACGGACTACCTCGTTTGCGGCAGCCAAGCGACTGCTCGATACTTATTTTGAGGAAATGAAATAAAAAGGAAAAGAAGAGATTCATTTATCGCATAATTATACGCAAAAAGCACCATAATTAGAATATTTTATCGAAAATAAGCTGATTATGGTGCTTTTGGTGAATAATATATGTAACTTTGCCCCCATAAATATTGAACTGGATTAATGCAAAACGAGAACATGTCTATTATTGAGGTAAAGGATGTATCCAAGTTTTTTGGAGAAAAGACTGCATTGGATCATATTAACCTCTCGGTTAAAAAGGGTGAATTTGTAACAATTCTGGGACCATCCGGATGTGGAAAGACTACGCTGTTGCGACTGATAGCTGGTTTTCAGACTGCTTCGGAGGGAGAAATACGTATATCCGGAAAGGAAATTACGCAGACACCGCCGCACAAGCGACCGGTGAATACCGTGTTTCAGAAATATGCGCTGTTTCCGCATCTGAATGTGTATGATAACATTGCTTTCGGTCTGAAACTGAAGAAGATGCCGAAGGCTGAAATGGAGAAGAAAGTGAAGGCTGCGCTGAAGATGGTGGGAATGACGGATTACGAATATCGTGATGTGAATTCTCTGTCGGGAGGACAGCAGCAGCGTGTAGCAATAGCCCGTGCCATTGTGAATGAACCGGAAGTGTTGTTGCTGGATGAACCGCTGGCTGCACTGGACTTGAAGATGCGTAAGGATATGCAGATGGAGTTGAAGGAAATGCACCGCCGTCTGGGAATTACCTTTATTTATGTGACACACGATCAGGAAGAGGCACTGACACTGAGTGATACCATCGTAGTAATGAGCGAGGGTAAGATTCAGCAGATTGGTACACCGACAGATATCTATAATGAACCGATCAACTCGTTTGTAGCCGACTTTATTGGAGAGAGCAACATCTTGAACGGAACGATGGTGAAGGATTGCCGCGTACGTTTCTGCAACCATGAGTTTGAGTGCGTAGACAAGGGATTTGGAGAAAATATGCCGGTGGATGTGGTGATTCGTCCCGAAGACTTGTATATTTTCCCGGTATCAGACATGGCGCAGTTGCGTGGTGTAGTGCAGTCGTGCATCTTCAAGGGAGTGCATTATGAGATGGTGGTGCTGTGTGGTGATTATGAAATGGTAGTACAGGACTATCATGCTTTTGAAGCGGGTACGGAAGTCGGTTTGCTGATAAAGCCTTTCGATATTCATATTATGAAGAAAGAGCGTACCTGCAATACATTTGAAGCGCGCATGATAGATGAAACACATGTGGAGTTTCTGGGATGTGAGTTCGAATGTCCGACGGTGGATATGAGTCGGGTACAAGAGAACGGAGCCGTAAAAGTGGAAGTGGACTTCGATCAGGTGGTGTTGCAGGACAACGAAGAGGACGGTATGCTGACTGGAGAAGTGAAGTTTATTCTGTACAAGGGAAATCATTATCATCTGACGGTATTCTCCGATTGGGATGAAAATGTATTTGTCGATACCAATGATGTATGGGACGACGGAGACCGTGTAGGTATTACTATCCCGAAAGAAGCGATTCGTGTGATTATCTGATTTTCTTTTTCTCGACATACGGAAATGAATAAGTTACGATTTTTCTTTTCTTCACGTAAGAGCTGGACACTGCCTTATCTGCTGTTTTCCCTCTTTTTCGTGATTATTCCGATGGTGCTGATTGTGGTCTATGCCTTTACGGATGATGCAGGTCATCTGACACTTGCCAATTTCAGCAAGTTTCTGGCACATCCGGAAGACGTGAATACCTTTGTGTATTCGATTGGTATTGCCATTCTCACTACGATAGGGTGTATTGTGTTGGGCTATCCGGTGGCATGGATTCTGAGTCGGAGCAATTCGGGGTATGCCAAGACGGTGATTATGCTGTTTATCCTGCCCATGTGGGTGAATATCCTGATCCGTACGCTGGCTACGGTGGCTCTGTTTGATTTCCTCCGTTTGCCATTGGGAGAGGGGGCACTGATATTCGGTATGATATACAACTTTATTCCGTTTATGATTTACCCTATTTACAATACGCTGCAGAAGATGGACAAAAGTTATATTGAAGCAGCACAGGATTTGGGGGCCAACTCGTTTCAGGTGTTCTGGAAGGTGGTATTCCCGCTTTCTATGCCGGGGGTGGTTAGTGGTATCATGATGGTATTCATGCCTACTATCTCGACTTTTGCCATCGCCGAACTGCTGACGATGAACAACATCAAGTTGTTCGGTACGACCATGCAGGAGAATATAAACAACAGTTTGTGGAATTACGGGGCAGCTTTGTCGCTGATTATGCTGTTCCTGATTGCGGCAACTTCACTTTTCAGCAGTGAAGAGCGCGAATCGGATAAAGGAGGAAGTGGCGTATGGTAAAGAAGATTCTTGCACAGACATATCTGTGGGTGTTGTTGCTGGCATTGTATGCACCGATTGCCATTATTGTGATTTACTCGTTTACCGAAGCCAAGGTACTGGGTAACTGGACGGGGTTTTCGATGAAACTGTATGCTTCGCTGTTTGATACGGGAGCGCATCATTCGCTGGTGAATGCCTTTGTCAATACCATTGCCATTGCACTGATTGCAGCAACGGCATCTACTATATTGGGTAGTCTGGCTGCTATCGGTATTTATAATCTGAAGGCTCGCGGACGGCAGGCGATGGGATTTATCAATACAATTCCTATTCTGAACGGTGATATTATCACGGGTATTTCACTTTTCCTGCTTTTTGTATCGTTGGGTATTACTCAGGGATTTACTACTGTGGTACTGGCACATATTACGTTTTGTACGCCTTATGTGGTGTTGAGTGTGCTTCCGCGACTGAAACAGATGAACCCGAATCTTTATGAGGCTGCTTTGGACTTGGGGGCAACTCCGATGCAGGCACTTCGCAAGGTGATTATTCCGGAGATTCGTCCGGGAATGATTACAGGGTTTCTGCTGGCACTGACCATCTCTATTGATGACTTTGCCGTGACGGTGTTTACCATCGGTAATCAGGGGCTGGAAACGCTGTCGACTTATATTTATGCTGATGCACGCAAGGGAGGACTTACCCCTGAATTGCGTCCGCTTTCGGCCATCATTTTTGTGGTGATTCTGGTATTGCTGATTATTCTGAACAGAAGGGCAGATAAAAAAAGATGAGAAAACTGGTTTTTAAGTTTTTAAGTTCTTGAGTTTTTGAGTTTGCGTATGAGGATATCAACAAGCTTAATATAAGTTTTTAAGTTCCTGAGCTTGAGAATACTAACAAACTGACAAACTTACAAACTAAAAAACATACAAACTTAATATGAGCTCTTGAGTTGATAAGAGAACTATAGTAATTGCCAGTTATCAATTCTCAATTTTCAATTGAAAAGTTTCGTAACCTAAAAAAACAACATGAAGAAACTGAATTTACTTGTACTGATAATGGGGCTGTGTGCTCTGTGTACCGCGTGTTACAACGATACCGGTTCGCGGCAGAAAGTACTGAAAATATACAACTGGGCCGACTACATCGGCGAAGGGGTGCTGGAGGATTTCCAGGAGTATTATAAAGAGCAGACCGGAGAAGATATCAGTATTGTGTATCAGACGTTCGATATCAACGAAATCATGCTGACCAAGATTGAAAAAGGGCATGAGGATTTTGATGTGGTGTGTCCGTCGGAATACATCATCGAACGAATGTTGCGCAAGAATCTGTTGTTGCCTATTGATACGGTATTTGCTCATTCGCCCAATTACATGAAAGGAGTAGCTCCGTATATCAAGGAACAGATTGATAAGTTGAGTACCCGTCCGGATGATCCAGCCAGCCGTTATGCAGTGTGTTACATGTGGGGTACTGCAGGTATTCTCTATAATAAGAAATATGTAAAACCGGAGGAACTGAAATCGTGGGACTGTCTGTGGAATAAACATTTTGCCGGTAAGCTGCTGATGAAGGATGCCTACCGTGATGCTTACGGTACAGCTATGCTGTATGCACACCGCAAAGAACTGAAAGAAGGACTGAAAACTGTTCCGGAACTGATGAACGATTATTCTCCTGCGGCCATGGATACAGTGGAAAAGTATCTTAAATTACTGAAACCGAATGTGGCTGGATGGGAAGCTGACTTTGGTAAAGAGATGATGACCAAAGAAAAGGCTTGGATAAACGTGACATGGAGCGGGGATGCTCAGTGGGCCATGGAGGAAGCGGCTACAGTAGGTGTGGATTTGGACTATACTATTCCGGAGGAAGGCAGTAATGTGTGGTACGACGGATGGGTGATTCCTAAATATGCCCGCAATACGAAGGCAGCAAGTTATTTCATCAATTTTTTATGTCGTCCGGACATTGCCTTGCGTAATATGGAGGAAAACGGGTATGTGAGTTCGATTGCTGCTCCCGAAATCATGGAAGCCTGCATTGACTCTACACTGGAAGAAGTAGATGCCAGTTATTTCTTCGGTGCTGAAGCGCAAAAGATACGCCTGCGCAATACACAGTATCCGGACCGTTCGGTAATAGCCCGCTGTTCAATGATTCGCGATTTTGGTGACAAGACGGTGAATGTACTGGAAATATGGTCGCGTGTGAAAGGGGATAATCTGAGCGGAGGCATTGTGATTCTGATTCTGGCTGTAGTCGTAGGATTATGCGGATGGCAAATCCGTCGCCGCTGGATTAGCTATAAGCGTAAAAATCTGCAACGCCGTAAACGCAGAAGACGGATGCAGGCGTGAGGCTTTCTGGATGTAAGTTTATGATTCTATTTGCTGAATTAAAACGACGCTGTCGGCTGTACAATCATCTACGTCGGATCTACAGCCAACAGCGATAACTGTACGGCCAATGATGTCGATTTAAGCTTTTGGCATTTGTTGTTACCTTTCTATTATATTATTTCCTGTTTCCAGGAACGAAGACTTCTGCTGTTGTTGTTTGTCCGGATTTAGGATAAAGTACAATTAATGCACCATATTTGAGGTATTACGAATTTTCCGGGTTCAAGGGAGCTGGATTTGAAAAGAAATTGAAGCCGTCTCAAGAAACTATTTATCTTGAGACGGCTTCAATTCTGTGATATGAAAACAGACATAGCTCTATTTTACAGTCGCTTTTACGTTTTTCTTTCCGGCGGGGTTGTTTTGGTCTTTTTCGTAGAGCGGAGAATATTTTCCAGCCGGCATATCAGAAAGAACAAAAGCATTGCATTTGCGTCCGGCTATGACTTTGTCTGTGGCTGCTGTATTAATTGCTGTAGCCACCAGGTCGACGAGGAGACCTAATCCACCAGCTCCGCTACTTATGCTGGTATCGACCGTAATATCTCCTTCCCTATTGTATAAGGTTTCTCCGGTTTTAGTTGAACGGAGGATGTATTCGATTTTTACCTTAAGCATTCCTCCTATATTTACTCTTTCCCAGTTTTTTATAACTGTGAACATAACAGCGTCGGCTCCTAATACATTTCTGAATGCTGTAAGATCTTTTTCCAGAAACAGTTCTGCATCGTATGCGCTTTCCTGCTGAAACATCTCCATTGTCAGATAGGGAGAGTACACATAGTATCCTTTTTCACTCAGAGGCATGTACAGGGTAGTATAGAAGAAATCTTTCGCTTCTGCATGCGTAGTCTGGTTGATAGGTGGCATGATGGCTATGGTAAGCGGTTTCTCTTCGTACATTTTGGGATATTGCTGACTGAGTGTAGTGGGGGTAGTACATGATGTAAATAGAGCAGCCATCGTTGCCAGCAAATAGATGGGGAGCATCCGTCGGAGTAATAATTGATGAAGGATATGTTGAATTGTTTTTTTCATTTTTCCAATTGTTTAATGATTCTAGAAATATATACCTCCGATTCTGGATAAAGTTTTATCTCTTCTTTCAGAAAGCGGATTCCCTCTTCTTTTTTTCCTGTTTTATATAGCATATATCCGTATTCTGCATACATACCTGGAGGTACTGTAGCCCGGATGCCGTTTTGTTTTTGAATCATATTCTGATACTCTTCCAATACTTTGACCTTCAGCTCTTCGGTATGCTTTTTATTGTATTGATAAGTTATATCTTCATAGTCATGCCAGGAATATAGGTTTTGAGTAGTCGTACAAGACGAGATGAGAAAAAGGATAGAGGCAATAGCTACTGAAGAAGACAATAAAGTGTTAATTTTCATAATCACAGTTGTTTTATGGTAAGATAATCTGTTTTACTTCTTGAGTAGAAATGAAAATTTTCTTATTGTATAGGGTTTTGCCTTCATAAGAGACTTTAATGTGGCGTGCTCCTGTTTTTACTCCATATTGAGTTCCTTTTCGTTTTGATTTCTTTTCTTTGACGACTTGTACCGAGAACGGTTTCTGATTGTCTAAACTGACAGTCACTTTTTTTCCTGCATAGGTATTAGGGCTGACAAACAAAAGATAAGCAATATCTTCTTTACCACTCTGTTGGGCTACCGGAGCTTTACATCCTGCAAGAAAAGCAGGGAAAATGGCTGCAAAAGCTATGATTTTTAAAAACTTCTTCATAGATGTTTATATTGGGTTTAGAAATGGGGATATTGTTTATTTTGATTCTTCAATAATATAGTTTCCTATATTGTTGGCATTGATTTCTGTGGTGCCACTCACTTCTACAAAAGAGTACTCGGTTTCCGGAGTATCTCCTCCGGTGGAAATAACCTTCACTTCTCCTATTTTCTTTCCGGGAAGTGTAATGATAATACCGGTTTGAGGATTTTTTACTTTCTTCCCTTTAGTCTTGATAGCGAATGTCATTCCTTCTTTAATACCTTGGCTGTGTCCTCCAGCTATCAGTATGGCATCCGGTTCGTAAGCCAGGAAGTAGGTCTTCCACGGTGCATTAGTACATTTATTAATAATGTTTTCTACCAATTGTCCGATAGCTTCTGAGATGGCTTTATCGCTCAGTGTAGCATCGAAAGATGCTTGTCCACCCAGTCCCATGGTCGTTTTGGTTGTAAGTTCCGCTGCCCCTTTGGCTTCATCGGAGTAGATGATTAATCCTGTAGAAACATCTACTAGACGAATTGCTACTGCAGCTTCTACAGTCTGAGTTTTTTCCGAAGAGAATACTTTATTTTTACCGGTATTTTTCCGGCCGTATTCAGTGATTGAACCGATAATCATATAGTCTGCTCCTAAAGTCGCAATCGCATTGTCACTTTTGTTGCTTTCTTCCAGAAGTGTTTCCAAATCACTTCTTTCCAACAGTAGAAATTTTCCCGAAGCGGCTAGTTTAGATGACAGGATATCGAGAGCCTGCTTTCCCATAGGATCATTTTCTCTGTCGTAGAAAATTCCTTTGGCGTATTGTGTTTCGTTGGAGAAGCGCCCGATGGCTACTTTTCTTTTCAGTGTCATGCCTTCTTCCTGTTCTTGTGAGAGGGGCTCTACAATTTCTGTAGTCCTTTGTGCCATAATGCTACAAGAATAGGTTAATAAACAGATAGTTAGAATGCTTTTAAGTGTTGTCATAGGGGAAATTTTTTATTAAAAACTTATATTCTTCATGTATGAATATTTCGAATTTATTAATTTTTTTGGAATTTGGAGCTTCTTCCTGCATTTTTTTTATAAAAAGTAGATTATGCTGACAAAAAGAATGATAGTAAGAGATATAAATTTAATTAATGTAAAATATGAGAATACTTGGATGGAAATGTGTATTTCACGAAATGGAGATAAGATTTACTTGAAGGTATAGGAACAAAAACTGCTATTGTGCAGAATACACAATAGCAGTTTATAGGGATTAAAATTGAATTTTTAGATTGACAATTCGCGCAATACATTAACCAGTTCGCGGTCGATAGGCTTGTCGTTCTTGATAGCCTTGGTAAACGGAACATATACGATTTGGTCGTTTTCAATACCGATCATAACGTTACGCTGTCCTTCCATCAAAGCTTCAATACTTGCTACACCCATACGGCTGGCAATGATACGGTCGTGTGCAGTAGGACGTCCGCCGCGCTGCAAGTGTCCGAGAATGGTTACACGTACATCGTATTGTGGATATTCGTTCTTTACACGTTCTGCGTAATGCATAGCACCACCCGTGATTTCACTTTCGGCTACCAATACGATAGAACTGCTCTTTGACTTGCGGAAACCGTTCTTGATGAATTCTTCCAACTGGTCGACTTCTGTATTGAATTCCGGAATAATGGCTGCTTCTGCTCCGGCAGCGATGGCACCGTTCAGAGCCAGGAAGCCGGCATCACGTCCCATTACTTCTACGAAGAACAGACGCTCGTGAGAAGTAGCTGTATCACGAATCTTGTCGACTGCATCAAGGATTGTATTCAAAGCGGTATCGTAACCGATGGTAGTATCTGTTCCATACAAGTCATTGTCGATAGTACCCGGAAGTCCGATACACGGTACATCGAATTCCTGTGCCAAAAGGCGCGCTCCGGTGAGTGATCCGTCACCACCGATTACTACCAGCGCATCGATTCCTTCACGCTGCATGGTTTCGTAAGCGACTTTTCGTCCTTCGGGAGTTTTGAATTCCTGACAACGTGCTGTTTTCAGGATGGTACCTCCCAACTGTATAATGTTACTTACATTTTGTGTTTGAAACTCTTGAATTTCTCCTGTAATCAAACCTTTGTAACCTCGATAAATACCTTTTACCTTTAATCCGTTGTAGATTGCAGAACGTGTCACGGCACGTATCGCTGCATTCATACCGGGAGCATCACCTCCCGATGTAAGGATACCAATACATTTAATTGTTCCCATAAGTTAACTATAAGTTTAATTCTATGACGCAAATTTACTAAAAATATAAAAGAATAAAACAAAAAAGAATATTTTGTTTTACTCTTTCATTATCACGTTTTTGCACGCTTCCATCAGCCATTTGGGAGTAGATGTGGCACCACAGATGCCGATGGATTGTGCGTCTTTTAATAAGTCTTTGTTTATCTCTTCCGGCTGGTCGATCTGGTAACTGTTAGGATTGACTTTTTTGCATTCCTGAAAAAGAATCTTTCCATTTGAACTTTTATGCCCGCAGACAAAGAACACAAGGTCGTGTGCAGACGCGAACTTCTGGATATTAGGCATGCGGTTGGCTACCTGACGGCAGATTGTATCGTAATATTCGAATGTGGCAGACGGGGAGATATGCTCCTTGATATAGGCTACAATCTGGCGGAATTCATCCAGCGATTTTGTGGTTTGCGAATAAAGACGGATGTCTTTGGAGAAGTCGAGCGATTTGACTTCATCCAGTTTCTCGATGACAATGGCTTTTCCACAAGTCTGCCCTACCAGTCCCAAGACTTCGGCATGTCCGTTTTTACCATAGATAACAATTTGTTTTTCCCGGTCGGAAGGGGTTGCATCGTATTCCTGCTTAATTCGTTTTTGCAGGCGCAGTACTACGGGGCACGTTGCATCGATTATTTCAATGTGGTTTTCGCGTGCTATCTCGTAAGTGCGTGGAGGTTCTCCATGGGCGCGGAGCAACACTTTGGCATTTTTCAGAAGAGCAAACTCTTCGTGGTTGATGGTAATGAGTCCCATTTGTTTCAGACGTTCACATTCCTGACCGTTGTGCACGATGTCGCCCAAACAATAGAGTTTTTCTCCCTTTGCCAATTCTTCTTCCGCTTTTTGGATTGCAGCTGTTACTCCAAAGCAGAACCCGGAACCCTGATCGATCTCTACTTTACGCATGAGTGGCTTTTAAAAATTGAGTTTTTAACCATTCTTTCTGTTCCTGAATTGTCAGGTGGCTGTTGTCGAGAAGAATTGCATCTTCAGCCTGGCGGAGCGGACTGATTTCACGAGTCTGATCGATACGGTCGCGTTCCTTTACATTATATAATATATCATCGAAAGACGCTTCCTGACCTTTGGCTTTCAATTCATCGTACCGGCGTTGGGCACGGATTTCAGGAGAAGCCGTCACGAATATTTTCAGTTCGGCTTGTGGAAATACAGCTGTACCGATATCGCGTCCGTCCATAACAATACCCTTTTCTTTCCCCATTTCCTGCTGCAGACGGACCAGTGCTTCGCGTACAAATCCTAAAGCTGCAACCGGACTGACATGAGAAGAAACTTCCATTGTGCGGATACGGTCTTCTACATTCATTCCATTTAAGTATGTCATGGGGCGTTGGGTTTCCGGATTTAGCCGGAAAGAGATATGTATATCGTTCATCCGGGCTTTCAGTTCTTCTTCTTTCACTTGTCCTTTTTCATCGAATAACTGATGTTCGATGCAGTAGAGTGTTACGGCACGGTACATGGCTCCACTGTCTATATAAATATAGCCAATCTCTTTGGCCAGATCTTTAGCCATGGTGCTTTTTCCGCAAGAGGAAAAGCCGTCGATTGCGATAATGATTTTCTTCATACCTTATAAATAATATGTTTGAATTCAGGCTCCAAAGATACTCTTTTTTACGATAGAAAAGCTTGTTTTTCTGTATCAGCGATGGTTAAAATACGCTAAGGAATAGGATAATGCAAAGAGAATGAAATACAAGAAATGCCACTTTTTATGCTTCTGGACATAAGATGAAATAAAATAGCATTTTTTTACCTTCCAGATGTGGCAGATTAAAAGATTTATGCTACATTTGCCGAACAGAGAATTATTAACCTATAAAATTGTTTTATGGAAATTAAAAAATCGCCCAAAGCAGACTTGGAAGGTAAAAAGACCACATGGCTGCTGATTGGATTCGTGCTGATATTGGCAGTGATGTTCGTGGCGTTCGAATGGACAGAACGTGACAAACAGGTAACTACCGATAGTGGTGTCGAAATGCCGATCTTCGAAGAAGAAATGATTCCTATTACAGAACAGGAAGAACCGAAACAGGCACCTCCTCCCCCCGAAGCTCCGAAGGTGGAAGAAGTGTTGCAGATTGCAGAAAATGACGCGGATGTACAGGAAACAACCATCCAGTCAAGTGAAGAAAACAATCAGGCAGTTGAAATTAAGTATGTAGCTCCTGTTGTTGAAGAAGAAGAACCGGAAGAAGCTGAAATCTTCATGGTCGTAGAAGAAATGCCTGAATTCCCTGGTGGTATGGCAGAATGTTTGAAATTCTTGGGTAAGAACATCAAATATCCGACTATCGCACAGGAAAACGGTGTACAGGGACGTGTAATCGTTCAGTTCGTCGTAAATCAGGACGGTTCTATCGTTGACCCGGTTGTTGTTCGTAGTGTTGACCCTTACTTGGATAAAGAAGCACTTCGTGTCATCAAAACCATGCCGAAGTGGAAACCAGGTAAACAGCGTGGTAAAGCAGTACGTGTAAAATATACCGTGCCTGTAACATTTAAATTGCAGTAATCTATTTGGTTAGATAACTCTTTAAAAGGCTGCTTTTGCAAAGAGCAGCCTTTTTTGTACCAACTCTCTAAATCTTTCTTTTATGAACCAGCAAAGCAGTGAACACTTGATGAAGCAGATTCATGCTTATATTGAATCGCTTCCTTATTCCCGTAATCCGAAAGGACTTTACGATCCGATAGAATATGTCTTGTCATTGGGCGGAAAACGTTTACGTCCCGTATTGATGTTGCTTGCCTATAATTTATATAAGGAGGATGTAGAACGCATTTTTCCGCAGGCAGCCGCTATAGAAACTTATCATAACTTTACGCTCTTGCATGATGATTTGATGGATAATGCAGAAATGCGCCGGGGAAAACCGGTTGTGCATAAAAAATGGAATCCGAATGCGGCTATCCTTTCCGGTGATGCCATGCTGATTCTTTCCTATCAGTTCATGATGCAGGATTGTCCGGCTCAGTATGTGAAAAGTGTAATGGAAGTTTTCGGACAAACAGCTCTGGAGGTGTGTGAAGGGCAACAATGGGATATGGAGTTTGAAACACGGACGGATGTGACGGTCGAAGAATACATTGAAATGATTCGTCTGAAAACTTCAGTGTTGTTGGCCGGTGCATTGAAGATAGGAGCTATATTGGGTGGAGCTTCGGAAGAAGATGCTCAGTTGCTTTATGATTTCGGTGTCCGTATGGGACTGGCTTTTCAGTTGCAGGATGATTATTTGGATGTGTATGGAGATCCGGCTGTATTCGGTAAGAAAATAGGAGGAGATATTCTGTGTAACAAGAAAACTTATATGCTGATTACAGCTCTTGAGAAAGCCGATGCACAAACCCGAAGAGAATTGCTTGATTGGATTGTAGCATCAAATTATGTGCCTTCTTCTAAGATTGAAGCTGTAACGGCTATATATAATAAGGTGGGTATCGGAGAAATTTGCCAGCAGAAAATCGATCAGTATTACGAAGAGGCAAAAGCTCTTTTGGAAAAAGTATCGGTAGAAGATGCCTTGAAGCAGAATCTGATGGATTTTGTATTGAAATTGATGAACCGTAAATTGTAAGACTATGGTAAACCTGATTGATACACATACTCATCTCTTCGCTGAAGAATTTGATGAAGATCGTGAATTGGCACTGATTCGTGCAACAGAGGCTGGTGTACTCCGCTTGTTTATGCCTAATATCGATGACACTTCGGTAGAAGCTATGCTGGCGCTTTGCAATACTCACGACGGTTGCTATCCGATGATTGGTTTTCATCCTACTTCTGTAGATGCCGACTGGAAACGCAGACTGGCTGTCGTTGAACAATGGTTGCGCTCGGAGCAGACATTCTATGGTATTGGAGAAGTGGGAATGGACCTGTATTGGGATAAAACTTACCGGAACGAACAGATGCTGGTACTCGACGAGCAGATACAATGGGCTTTGGAATATGATTTGCCGTTGATCGTACACTGTAGAGAAGCCTATCCGGAATTGTTGGAAGTCTTGAAACCTTATGCCGGAACTTCACTCACCGGTATTTTCCATAGTTTTACTGGTACGGCAGAAGATGCAGCGCAGTTACTGGCTTACGAAGGATTCATGTTGGGAGTAAACGGTGTGGTGACTTTTAAGAAAAGTACATTGCCCGAAGTCTTGAAGGAAATTCCTCTTGAGCGTATTGTACTGGAAACGGATTCTCCTTATCTGGCACCGGTGCCTTATAGAGGTAAAAGAAACGAGAGTGCCTATCTGGTAAAGGTGGCAGAGAAGTTGTCTGAAATCTATGAGAGACCTTTGTCCGAAATCGGACTTACGACTTCCGAAAATGCACTCAAAGTCTTCAAAAAAGCCGAAGGAAGTTTTTAAAGTTTATTAATTTTAGGTGAATCTGTGAACTTTTGTCTTCCGATTGTTATGTAAGACGAAAAAAAAGAATACATTTGTGGCTGAAATCGCTTGCCGTTCGCATTTTTATTTGTAATTTGCGTTCGTTTTTAAGGGAAACCCCTTGGCGAGGCCATAAAGGAGAGGTGCTCGAGTGGTTGAAGAGGCACGCCTGGAAAGCGTGTATACGCCAAAAGCGTATCACGGGTTCGAATCCCGTTCTCTCCGCAAACAGATTTTAGTGAACAATAAAAACAATTTATAACTATTAATTAATTAATCTTAAAAATTAGACACACAATGAAAAAGTTATTTGCAATTCTTGCAGTGATGGGAGTCCTCTCATTTGGAATGACTCAGACAGCTATGGCTCAGGATTCTACAGCTACAGCAGCTCCGGCACAGACAGAACAGGTTGCAGCAGCGGACGAAGCAGCAGCTCCTGCAGTTGTTGAAGAAGGTGGTATGCACAAAGAGTTAAAAACTAAATTTATTGAAGGTGATGCAAGCTTCATGTCATTGGTAGCTATTGCATTGGTTCTTGGTTTGGCTTTCTGTATCGAACGTATCATTTACTTGAGCTTGGCTGAAGTTGACGTAAAGAAATTGATGGCTAAAATTGAAGCTGCTTTGGAAAAAGGTGATGTAGAAGGTGCTAAAACTGTATGCCGTAACACTCGCGGTCCTGTTGCTTCTATCTGCTATCAGGGTCTGATGAGAATCGACGAAGGTTTGGACGTAGTAGAACGTTCAGTAGTTTCTTACGGTGGTGTTCAGGCAGGTTACCTTGAAAAAGGATGTTCTTGGATCACATTGTTTATCGCGATGGCTCCGTCTTTGGGATTCTTGGGTACTGTAATCGGTATGGTTATGGCGTTCGATAAAATCCAGCAGGCAGGTGATATCTCTCCGACAGTTGTAGCAGGTGGTATGAAAGTGGCTTTGATTACTACTATCTTCGGTTTGGTTGTAGCATTGATTCTTCAGGTATTCTATAACTACATCCTTTCTAAGATTGAAGCTATTACAAGCCAGATGGAAGATTCTTCTATCACATTGCTTGACATGATCATGAAGTACAACTTGAAATACAAAAAATAATATAAACAATGGCTAAATTATCATACAAAGTATCTTACTATGTATTCTATGTCTGTGTTGCCTTGATTTTGGTAGTATTGGGCATGTTCTACTTTGTAGGATACAATAATCCGGTTGGCGAATACAATGAGCCACAGAATACCGAAGCTCTGATGTACTTAATGTACGCTATGTTTGGAGTTTCTGTTATCATTACGCTCTTGGGTGCTTTGGCACAGTTTGCAGGAGCTTTGAAAGATAATCCGAAAAGTGCAATTAAATCTTTATTAGGTCTTATTTTGCTGATTGTGTTGTTGGTTGTTACTTACAATATGGGTTCTGCTGAAACTGTAGTGTTGGGTGACGGTACACAATACAGTGATGTTACAATGTTGAAGGTTTCTGACATGCTGATCTACTCTACTTATGTATTGTTCGGTATTGCAGCAGTTGGAACACTCTTGAACCTTTCAGGTCTATTTAAGAAATAATCAGAACATTGAAGTTTAATATTTAAAACGGAGTAAATAGAATGGCAAGAAAGAAAAGAGCAGTGCCTGGAATTAACTCAAGTTCTACGGCCGATATTGCTTTCATGTTGCTTATTTTCTTCCTGATTACAACATCAATGGATACTGACCGAGGTCTGGCAAGACGTTTACCGCCTCCCCCAGAAAACAAGGAACAGGAGAACAATGATATCATTGTAAAGGAACGAAACGTTCTCCAGGTAAAACTGAACAAGGACGACCAGTTGATGGTTGCTGGAGAATGGGGTGATATTAAGCAATTAAGAGAAAAAGCAAAAGAATTCATTGCCAATCCGAACGACGATCCGAATTTGCCTGAAAAGCATATGAAGAACTTGCCGTTGTTTGGTAACGTAATGATTACTGAAAAGCATGTAATTTCTGTACAGAATGACGTGGGTACAAGCTATGATGCTTACCTGCAGGTTCAGAACGAATTGGTTGCCGCTTATAACGAGTTGCGTAACGAATTGGCTCAGTCTCAGTTTGGAAAACCTTTGGCTGAATGTTCAGAAGCTGAAAAGGATGCTATCACTCAGTACTATCCACAGAAGATTTCTGAAGCAGAACCTAAAAAATATGGAGGAAAATAATCATGGGAAAATTTAATAAGACAGGTAAGCGTGGCATGCCGGAGTTGAATACTTCTTCTTTGCCTGACCTTATCTTTACCATGTTGTTCTTCTTCATGATCGTAACAACAATGCGTGAAGTTACATTGAAGGTTCAGTTTAAAGTGCCTCAGGCTACAGAATTGGAAAAGCTTGAAAAGAAATCTTTGGTGTCTTTCATTTACATTGGTAAACCGATGCCTGAGTTCCAGAAGAAAATGGGTACTACAGACCGTATCCAGTTGAACGATAAGTTCGCTGAAACTTCAGAAGTTCAGGATTACATTTATCAGGAACGTGAAAACATGAAAGAAGAGGATAAACCGTTTATGACTGTTTCCCTGAAAGTAGATGCTAAAACTAAGATGGGTATCGTAACAGAAGTAAAACAAGCTCTTCGTCAGGCTTATGCTTTGAAAATCAACTATTCAGCTACTCAGCGTCAGTAATAGTGTAAGATAAAGCGAATTAGAGAGAATCTGCTGAAAAGTGGATTCTCTCTTTTTTTGTTGTGTACTGATTTATTGCTATATAGAATGAAGCAATTGTATCGTTCTAAGTATTCAAAATAAAAGCATCCCCAACAGCCTGTCAAGGTCATTGGGGATGCTTTTGTGTTATCGGAAAATCGGCATTCTGATTGATTCAGAATGTTCTTCGCGCTTTTAGGGAAAAGAGGAATTGAATTACTTTACCCCATATACTTCGCGGTAGATGGTATCGCGTATACTTTCAAACTGATTGTCGATGCTGTCTGTTCCGGCGTACATCAGATAGAGTGGAACTTCTTCCCCTCCTTTACGGTATGAGGGTTGCATATACTCTTTTTCGCAAAGAGAGAATCCGCAGCGTTTGTAAAATCCGATACGGCGGATAGCCATCTCATCGGTAGGACGTTCCACTTCGAGGATAAAAGTATCCGGATAAAGCTCACGAAGCCGTTTCATAATCTGCTTGCCGTAGCCTTTGTTGCGTAGGTTGGGAGAGGTCGCAAGATGTTCTCCATAGTGAAAGCCGTCCAAATCCCATACAGTCATTAACCCGACCAGGATTCTCTTTCCTTCTTCTTCGTCTGTAATCAGGTAGCAGGTAAACTTCGGATTATGATCGGTATAATCTCGCTGCAAGTCATCGTCTCTGCGTTCTGCAAGTGGGAATGATTCGTGCAACAGTTGTTCGATGAACGGATACTCTTTCTCGTGTGTCTGAATTTTAGTAAGTGTCAGCATGATAATGTCATTAAGTGATAAGGTTATGCTTAATACGTATAAAAATGAATCATCTTTTCAAGTGCCCGTTCACATACCGGACAGAAGCGCGGTGCTTCATTGATTTTCATGCGGCATTCTGTAGTTGGACGGTAGATACCTTTTAAGGTATATCCTCCACCTTCGTACACACCTACTTTACTATACAGAAGTTTTCTGTCTTTTTCCGGTGTGGTAGGGATAGGAGTTCCTTCTGGTACCATATCCTTCCATTTGCTTTCAAAGTTCACCAACGTGGTGATATTAGGTTCCCACGGCTCTATGTCGTACGGATACATCGGACTTGGTTCAGAAGTATAGGCATATTCGTCGCCCAGTCCTCCAAAGCTGTGACCGAACTCGTGTACAACTACCGGTCTGAACATCGGGTGATGAGCTGTGGTCAGCAGGTACGAGTTATAAATACCTCCTCCTCCATACGTGTCGGTATTGGCCAGAATCACTACATGTTCGTAAGGAATCCCAGCCAGCCAGTTGTGCATGGCTTTTACGCTACGGCTGGTGAGATACCGGTCGGAGTAGAATGTATCGAAATGAGAGCTGACTGCTGTAGCTTTCCATTCGTTCTTGCGGGGAATACTTACCCCACTGTCTTCCGATTCGCTGGCTACGGCTACCACATTAAAGCGGTCTTTCAGTCGTGCAAAAGGTTCGTGAGCGAAAATCGCATCACAGGCAGCCTGTGCATCGCGGTAGAAGAGTTCCATTTCTTCTGCAGTATATCCTTCGGCCAGAATGGCAATGTCGATGCAATCTTTGGCCTCTCCATTTTTCAGCAGGTAACGGTGTGGAGTGACATGCGTACTTCCGCGCTGGTGAATGAGGATATCGTTAGGATTTACCTCATGGGTGAACGATGCAGAAGTGCGATGACGTACATCTTTCAGCTCAATGGTGACAATGGCAGCCTGTTTAGGATAAGGCAGTAGAAACGTATTTTCGAATCCGCGTTTTACACTCTGTGCCTCCTTTTCGCTGATCCATTCCTGAAACAGGCTGGAGAATGAGGTACGGTAAATAACTTCTCCGGTAGCTTTGTCTTTCATGGTAATGTTTCCGTTGCCTTCCAAAGGCAGTTCGCTCAGATGCTGACGTCGTCCGGCCCAGTGAGGAAGGGCACACAGTTCATCTAAATAAACTTCTTGTTTTTGTGCATCTCCTGTAAAAAGATAATCGACACGCAATGTGCGGTCTGTAAAATAAGTATCGAAATCCTGTGCCTGTCCCGGCAGGAGCAGGCTGCTTAAAATAAGCGAGAAAAGTGTTTTCTTCATGAATTACGGTTTTATATTTCTTTTACAAAGATAGAATTATCTGCCAAAAGAGAGGATAATTTGTTACAAAACTTCTGTCCCTTGTAAAAGATATGAAAGAAAACTCTTATCTTTGTATGAATTTAAAAATGAGTAAATGGGACATCATCAGTTAGATCGTTTAGACGAACAAATTTTGCGGCTGATAGCCGATAACGCACGTATTCCTTTTCTGGAAGTTGCACGTGCCTGCAATGTATCGGGAGCTGCAATCCATCAGCGTATTCAGAAGCTGACTAATTTAGGAATCCTGAAGGGTTCTGAATTTGTGATAGATCCTGAAAAAATAGGGTATGAAACATGTGCCTATATCGGACTGTATCTGAAAGATCCTGAGCAGTTTGATACCGTAACGGAAGCTTTGAAGCATATTCCGGAGGTGGTGGAATGTCATTTTACGACTGGGCAGTACGACATGTTTATCAAGATTTACGCAAAAAACAACCATCACTTGCTTGAAATTATTCATGACAAGTTACAGCCGTTAGGGCTTTCACGTTCGGAAACTATCATTTCTTTCCGTGAAGCCATCAAACGTCAGATGCCGATTATAGATTTGGCTGATGAGGATTAACGGTTACCAATCCGTTCGTAATCGATAAAGGTATAGGAGTAGAGATGCTTTTCGTCTTCCGGATGGCATTCTCTACTTTTTTCTTTCCAGAGAGTTGGGTCGATAACAGGAAAGAATGCGTCGGCCGGTTTTTCACTGTCGTTTATTTCTGTCAGATAGAGTGTGTCGGCCAGAGGAAGTGCCTCGGCATACAGACTCGCACCACCAATAATGAATACTTCTTCTTCCTTTGTACAGTGTTTCAGCGCTTCTTCCAGCGATGAAAAATGCTCTGCTCCTTCGAATACAGCAGACTGGTTCCGGCTTAATACGATGTTGCGGCGGTTGGGCAGAGCACCTTTGGGAAGTGATTCAAAGGTTTTACGTCCCATAATGATAGTATGTCCGGTAGTCAGTGCCTTGAAGCGTTTCAAGTCGTTTGGCAACCAGTATAATAACTTATTTTCGAATCCGATACCACGGTTTTTGTTGACTGCTACAATAATGGAAAGCATGTATTTTAAGTTTTTGAGTTCTTAAGTTCTTGAGTTTGTGAGTTCTTGAGTTTTTAAGTTTATGAGTTAGAAAGGAGATGGATTGAGTATTTTGGAGTGAACCAACTTAAAAACTCACCAACTTAAAAACTCAAAATAATCATACAGATACTTTTCCGGCAATATGCGGATGAGGGTCGTATCCTTCCAAAGTGAAGTCTTCGTATTTGAAGCTGAAGATATCCTTTACATCCGGATTCAGTATCATGCGTGGCAACGGGCGAGGTTCGCGGGTAAGCTGCAAGTCGACCTGTTCCAGATGATTCAGATATATATGAGCATCGCCCAGAGTATGGATAAAGTCTCCTGCTTTCAGTCCGGTAACCTGTGCCATCATCTGCAGCAGCAAGGCATACGAAGCGATATTGAACGGAACTCCCAGGAAAGAGTCGGCACTACGCTGATACATTTGCAGGCTCAGGCGTCCGTTGGCTACATAAAACTGGAAAAACATGTGGCAAGGCGGAAGATTCATGTTTTTCAGGTCGGCCACGTTCCATGCGTTTACAATGATGCGTCGTGAGTCCGGATTATGCTTGATGGTTTCCACTGCTTCCGAAATCTGATCGATGAAACCTCCGTCGTAAGTCGGCCACGAGCGCCACTGATAGCCGTAGATATGTCCCAAATCACCGTTTTCATCTGCCCACTCGTTCCAGATTCGTACTCCGTTTTCCTGCAGATACTTCACATTGGTGTCCCCCTGAAGGAACCAAAGCAGTTCGTGGATAATGGATTTGAGGTGAAGCTTCTTGGTAGTGACCAGCGGAAAGCCGTCTTCCAGATTAAATCTCATCTGATAACCGAAGGTACTGATTGTTCCGGTACCTGTACGGTCTTCTTTTTTCACACCTTCCGTACGGATGTGTCTGAGCAGATCTAAATATTGTTTCATTTCGGGATATATACTTTTTATTATAGTGAACAAAGGTAGCTAAAATTCATCAGTTGTTGGCGGTCATTGTGAAATATCTTATTTTTGCAGACAATAAATGTAGTTGTTTGTATGAATCTACCATCCGATTTTATTCGCCGTACCTCCCAGCTGATGGGAGAAGAACAGTTCACCTTGTTTTGCGAAGCCTTGCAGCGGGAAACTCCTGTCAGTATCCGTATGAATGAGCGGAAATTTTCACAGATACCTCAAGACGCTCGTCCGGTAGTCTGGAGTTCGGCCGGATATTATCTTTCTGTCCGTCCTACCTTTACTTTCGACCCTCTCTTTCATGCCGGATGCTATTACGTGCAGGAGGCCTCGTCTATGTTTGTAGAGCAGGCTTTGCGGCAGTATGTACATGCTCCTTCGGTGATGCTCGATCTTTGTGCAGCCCCCGGTGGTAAATCTACACTGGCCCGTAGCGTATTGCCCGAAGGAAGTTTGCTGGTAGCTAACGAGGTGATGCGAAACCGTTCTCAGGTATTGGCAGAGAATTTGATAAAATGGGGACATCCCGGAGTGGTGGTGACAAACAACGATCCGGCCGATTTTGCAGAACTGGAGCAGGTATTCGATGTGATTCTGACTGATGTGCCTTGCTCGGGAGAAGGTATGTTCCGCAAAGACCAGGTGGCTGTAGACGAATGGAGTGTAGACAATGTTACGCTTTGCTGGCAACGTCAGCAGCGTATTCTGCGTGATATCTGGGGATGCTTGAAACCCGGTGGAATTTTGATTTACAGTACCTGTACTTTCAATAGGGAAGAAAACGAAGACAATGTACAGTGGATTGCCGAAGAGTTGGGGGCTGAAATTTTGCCGGTTGAGGTGAAAGAAGACTGGGGCATTACCGGAAATCTTATTGGAGCTGATTTCCCGGTATATCGTTTCCTGCCGCATAAAACCGTAGGTGAGGGACTTTTCCTTGCTGTCTTGCGCAAGCACGGAGAAGCTTCTTCGGAAGAAAATCTTTCTCAGAAACCGAAAAAGAACAAAAAAGGCGATAAGAGGCAGAAAGAAGTTGTATGCCCGAAAGAAGTGAAAGACTGGATAAACGATTCGGACGAATACGAATGGCTGGTAGAAGATAGTCTGGTAAGAGCTTTCCCGAAGACCTATACAGAACTGTACGGACGTTTGAAGAATGCCTTGAAGATTCTGCATGCCGGTGTGGCAATCTGCAGTTTGAAAGGAAAGGATTTCCTTCCCGAACATTCGCTGGCTATGAGTACCGTACGGAAAGAAGGAATCTTCCCCGAAGCGGTGCTGAGTTATGAACAGGCCGTGGCTTATTTGCGTAAGGAAGCCGTGACTCTTTCGCCCGAAGTTCTACGAGGCTATGTGCTTCTGACTTACCGCGGAATTCCTTTGGGATTTGCCAAGAATATAGGCAACCGTGCCAACAATCTCTATCCGCAGGAATGGCGTATACGAAGCGGATATTTGCCGGAGAATCTTGTTTTCCCTTTGTAATTACTAAAAAATAAAAACAATGTCACTGATAAGAGTTATTCTTGCTATTATTTTCCCGCCTCTTGCCATTATAGACAAGGGATGTGGTTCCGTCTTGATTATTCTGCTTCTTACCCTTTGCGGTTGGGTACCCGGAGTAATTGGAGCACTTGTCATACTGAACGGAAAGAAGCAATAAAAACACATAAAAAACGCGACTTGTATCGTCAACTTTCGATACTTGTATCGTATGCTATCGATACAAGTCACGTAAGCCATCGATACAAGTCGCGTTTTTACGTATGTATCCGAAAAGAATTCTTCCGGTATAAATGATTATTTTTCCAGTTCAAATCCCAGTCTCAGTCCGTCGTATGTACTGATAAGCGAATTGATGCTGGATGCCGTGTCGTTTACTTTCGATACTGCTCCGGTGATGGTCTGCAAGGCAGACATCAGTTTGTCTGTATTGAAAACCAGACTCATGTTGTTTCCTGCTACAGTGACTTGGGCAGTCAGTTTGATACCCAGTTTGGCAGACATGGTAATGGTTTTATCGGTATCATTGAACGTATAAGTGCCGCTTACGGTACGGTTCTTCAACTTATAAGAGTAGCTGCCGTCTTCGTTGAATGTAAACTGGCATCCACTCAGACCTATCTTGTCGTACACAGTCTGCATCTGGTCTTCTACTTTTTTCGAAGCCACTTCGCCTCCTGCTTTTGCCAGCAGGTCGTCACTCTCAAACTTACATTCCGGTGCTACATAATTCCATGTTCCTACGATAGAAGAAGCTGTTGTAATTTTGTCTCCCACTACCTCTTTAGCTACTCCGGTAAGGATCGATTTCCAATCCTGTGCATAAGTTTTGCCTGATATACAGCATAAAAGCAATGCGATACAGAAACTTTTTAATAACATTCTTTTTTTCATTTCTTGTATATTTAGTTTGTATTTAATCAGAAAACAAACAAATATACAATGAAAATTGTTTTTTTGTCAAAAAAAATCTGCCAACTTCTTTCTTTTCAAGACAGGAGCAGGATATTTACAGTTGTTTACTTAACTGCCAGTTTCTGAATTTTTTCTACCTGATATACTCCGTCGTATTCTGCAGCAAAACCTTCGTCCGATTTTCCCATGTCAATCACTTCCAGTTCTGCGTATACGGGAGTTCCGTTTTTCACTCCTCCGGTCAGTTCGTCGTATTGGCGTGCAAGTTTTCCTGTCTTGTCAATCACCCAGTAAGTCAGTGAGTCACCTGTAGCCGTAAAAGCCCGTACTTCGTGTGCAATGACCAATTCTCCTTTGACTGTGCGTATCTGTTTGGCTGGAGTAAGTGTAGCGGCCGGTATACTTTCTTTGGTCTGTATTTCTTGAGCACGTGTATAGGTGCAGACAACTTCTCCCCGTTTCAGAATCAGGCTGTCGGCAGTCAACTTTTCGATCGTCAGCGTGTCGGAAAAATCGATTGTAAGATGATTCCCGATACTTTTTCCCGAAAGAATCAGTTGGTTTCCTTCTTTTTTCCATGATTCATATTGCAGGGTTGCCATCTCGATAGAAGACGCTTTTCCATTGGCTTCGAGCGTAAATCCTTGCTGCATATCGGGCATACCCGGTACCGGTTCTACCCATGAACCTTCAATAGATACCTGTTCGCTGCAGGCAGGTAATAATAAGAGTGCGGAAAGAAGAAATAAGTAATTTTTCATAATCGGTTAAATTTAACCTTAATTCCGCAACACTATAATTTAACTTTATTTATAAGTTCCTGAGCAACA